>JAMOQF010000176.1 GCA_027064125.1 Acidobacteriota bacterium | reverse complement strand
GGCGGTTATTTTGGATACATCTTCGCTATTTGTGGGAACTTCTTCGAGGTTGACTTCCCAGGTGCCAAGTGGATTTACTATTTCCTTTTTTAATCCAATACTTTTACCTTGAGAGTTGTAAACTCTGAGAGATACAACCTCCTGTTCATCTCCTGCGTTAAATACTATTACCTTATACTTCAATTGAACTGGAGTAATTTCTCCACTTTGTAGATCATAGGCAGGTGTAAGTGGAAAATAGATTGAATTGGTGTATGAAAAGATAAAAATAAAAAAGGAAGTAAAAAAGGATAACAGGATAAAAAATTTTTTTCCCATTTTTTTCTCCCATTTAATCTTTCAACATAATTATAACAAATGTGAAATAAGAATGTTTCAAGATATATGATTTTTTGTTACTAATTTGTCTATTTTAAAAATATTGGGAATATTAAACGATTAAAGGATTAATAGGGACAGACCTAAATTTAAAAAAGTGCCAGGCGAGTAAAAAGCAGGCAAAAGCAAAAAGAAAGCAAAAAGTGAAAATTAAACAAGTAATTTGGTGTCAGGCAGAATTTGAAATTTGGATTGGGAATTGGGGGGAATTGGGGACAGACCTAACCTGTAACCTGAAATCTGACTTCATCTGAAATCTTTTTGTTAAATTTGATATTGATATGATATGTATTGATATGAAATTTAACTATGTTAAAAAATATAGGATTAACGGTTTCTAATTTATAGAGAATGTTAAGTAAAGTATAAAATGATCTGAAGGTGGAAAGGTCCTGGATTTTTTGATAATATTGTGTTTAAAATTTCCTCAAAAAGTGGTTGTAAGGATTGTGATATGAAAAAGGATGGAAAGTTAACCCCCATGATGAAGCAGTATTTTGAGATGAAAAAGAAACTTCCCGGGATCTTACTTTTCTTCAGGATGGGGGACTTTTATGAGATGTTCTATGATGATGCCTTTATAGCCTCTAAGGAGCTTGAAATAACCCTTACCACAAGAGATAAAAAAAATAACATTCCCATGTGTGGTGTTCCCTATCACTCTGTAAATAATTACATTTCCAGATTGATAAAAAAAGGATATAAAGTAGCAATTTGTGAACAACTTGAAGACCCTGTGCCAGGGAAAATTGTAAAAAGGGATATAGTTAAAATTATCACCCCGGGAACAGTGGTTGATGAAATAAGTATAGATCCGGGAGAGAATAATTTTCTTGCCTCCTTTTATAGGGGTGGGGATGGGGGAAGTATATCCTTTGCGGATGTTACTACAGGTGAGTTTTATATTGTGGAGTTTGAAAGTGAGAACTTGATTGAAAACTTAAAAATAGAACTTCACCACTTTACTCCCTCTGAATTAATTGTGGTGGGGTTTCAAAGAGAAATTGTTGAAAAATTAAAAAGGGAAGATTCTTCTTTTGAGAGAATAAATATAACTCAGGTGGAAGATTATTTTTTTGATTATGAATATTCCCTTTTTAAAATAAAGAAATATTTTGGAGAACATTCCATTGAAGGATTTGGCCTTTCAAATAAAAGATACGCTATTTTAACCTTTGGGGCCATAATAAGTTATATTGAGGAAAACAACCCACTTATCTTAAAACAGCCCATTACGGTAAATTTCTATAGCCCTTCTTCATTTTTAAAATTAGATGGAGAAACCATAAGAAATCTTGAACTTGTAAAATCTGTAGATGGCAGTAAAAAAAGATCATTACTGGGAGTCATTGATTATACCTGTACAAATATGGGAAGTAGGTTGCTAAAGAACTGGCTGTTGAGACCTCTTTTTAATCTGGATGAGATTTTAAAAAGGCAGGAATGTGTAAAAGAACTATATGATTCCTTTGACCTGAAAAGAGAACTTAAAAATTCCCTTTCTGAGATAGATGACCTTGAAAGGCTTATCTCAAAGATAGCTTCAGGTACTGTTTTGCCTGCCAATCTTATTTCTTTGAAAAATTCGCTAAAGGTTCTTCCCCATCTGAGAAATATTTTGCTTCAATTAAGGAGTCAGAGATTTTCTGAAATGTTGAGAGGATTTGAAATTTTGGAAGATATAGTAAAAAGGATAGAAGATACAATTTCTGAGGGGGAAGAAGAAATTTTTGGAAATTTCAGAATAAAATCTGGATTTGACCCTGAGCTTGACTCATTGAGGGAAATATCCAGTAGAGGAAAAGAGTTTTTACTGGAACTTGAAAGAAGGGAGAGAGAAAGAACTGGTATTGGTAATTTAAAAGTGAAATACAACAAGGTGTTTGGGTATTATATTGAGGTTACTAAGTCAAATTTAAACCTTGTTCCTGAAAATTATATTAGAAAGCAAACCCTTGTTAATGCAGAGAGATTTATAACACCTGAGTTAAAGGAGTTTGAAGAAAAAATTGAAACTGCTGAAATGAAGATCGAGGAAATAGAAAAGAGAATATTTAATGATTTAAGAAACTTTGTTATAGACAATTCAGATAGAATACTTAAGGTTTCAAAATATATTGCCGAAATTGATTTTTATTTTTCCCTTGCTGAAGCTGCAGTGAAAAATGATTATGTATGCCCGGAGATTGTCAAAGAAAATGTAATTGAAATTAGAGATGGCAGGCATCCAATTCTTGAAAAATTTGAAGAAAATTTTATTCCCAATGATTTTAAAATAGGTAAAGATTGTACTTTAATAATTTTAACAGGTCCCAATATGGGGGGAAAATCCACCTATCTAAGGCAGATAGGTTTGTCTGTAATAATGGCTCAAATGGGAGGGTTTATACCTGCTTCTTATGGAAAAATTGGAGTGGTGGATCAAATTTTTACAAGGGTTGGAGCTGGTGATAATATATCCATGGGAAAATCTACTTTTATGGTTGAAATGCTTGAGACAGCAAATATTTTAAACACCTGTACCCCCAGAAGTCTTGTTCTCCTGGATGAAGTTGGGAGGGGAACATCTACCTTTGATGGCCTATCAATTGCATGGGCAGTGGCTGAGTATCTTGTAAATAAGGATAATCATCGTTCAAAGGTATTATTTGCTACCCATTACCATGAGTTAACAAGGCTTGAGAAACTTTATCCAAATGTAAGGAATTTTAGCGTTTCTGTAAAAGAGGTAGAGGGTGGAATATTGTTTTTGAGAAAAGTTATCAGGGGGCCTGCAAATAAAAGTTATGGAATTGAAGTGGCAAAACTTGCAGGGTTACCTGGAGAGGTGGTTGAGAGGGCGAAGGAAATACTTAAAAAACTTGAAAAAAGAAAAATAGATCTTGCAAAGTATCAGAAAAAAAGCATAGAGGAAGAATTGGATAGATTTGAGATAGGGAGGACGCTTTTTGATTACAAAAGTTGAAGAATTTATGAATGAAGCTATAAAGGAGGCTGAAAAAGCATTTAATGTTGGAGAGGTCCCCATTGGAGCTGTATTAGTTAAGGATGGAGAAATAATTTCACGGGGGCATAATGAGGTAATTAATGGATGTGATCCAACTTTACATGCGGAAATAGTGGCAATTAGGAGAGCCGCTAAAGTTTTGGGAAATTATAGATTGAATTCATGTGAATTATTTGTGACAGTGGAACCCTGTATAATGTGCCTTGGGGCTATAATTCATGCAAGAATAAAAAAAATTTACTTTGGTACTCCTGATCCAAGATTTGGGGCCATTGTGTCCCTGCTGGATTTTGGAAAGAGGCAAATTTTTAATCATCATTTTTTATATGAAATGGGTATAGTTGAAGATAGGTGTAGAGATTTAATTCAAAAATTTTTTGAGCAAAGGAGGAAAAGGTAAGTTTTTGAATTCATTAAATTTTTAAAATGTAGTATAATGAAAAAAAGTAACTAAGGTGGTGTGTTATGGATTTTAAGATAATAAAGCCTGAGAAAAAGTTGATGAGGTTTTTTCAGGGGTGGGATTTTGTTTTTGTCTTTGTTTCTTTTTTACCACTTTTTTTATTGGGAATTTATCTTTTGTTTTCCAGGAATATTCCAGCCTCCATCGAAAGTTTTTCTGAAATTATAGGTTTTTTTGCGCTCTTGACTTCTTTTCTGATGATTTTCGGCTTTTTTTATTCTTTCAGGAAATTAAAAACCTTCGGCGAAAAAGAAGAGGAAATAGAAGCACCTCTTTTATTTTTATTAAAAGTATATGTTTTGACATCTGTTGTACCTCTTTTGTTTATAGCCATTTTTACTCTTTTATGGATATTTCCCATTTTGATTAAAGAGCAGAAGTTACTTCTTCTTTACATTATAACTATTTTGATAGGATTTACCTTTTTACTTTCCTTTTTTAGTTTTTTTTCTTTCAGGAAAAAATTGTTTGAACTATTTAATTTTTTCAGAGATGAGAACTTTGTAAATAGGTCCATTGTGGAATCTCAAATAGATTTTTTTAATATAAAGGATTACGATATTCTTTATGAGAAGGCCACGGAGTTATATGAAAAGTTATTCAATCCAGATTTTGTATCCCTTTTGATTAAAAGGGGAAAGATAAAGACATACAACTTGAATAAGGACTTTGTGATAAAATTTTTAGAAAAGTTAGGTGATGGTGATGAATTTAACCTGGAGTTAAATGAAGAATATGGAAAGTTTTTTAAAGATTCTAAGTTTTTATATGTTTTTAAAAGTGATATAAAAGATGGTTCTTTTTATGTAATTTTAGGTAGAAAGAAAAATAACTTTTCAAGTAATGAAGTTGGTAAAATGAGGGTATTTTCTCATTATTTGAGCCTTCATTTGAGAAAAATAGAATATGAAGATTTACAGGTTAACTTTTTTACGCATACAGTAAATTTACTTGTGATGTCCCTTGAAGGAAATATTGTTCCTAAAAATCATTTGCAAAATGTTGCCAGGTATTCAAATATGATTTCGAGGGAATTGAATATGGATGAGGAAAGGAGAAGGAGGCTTTACTTTGCCGCTTTACTGCATGATATAGGATTTTTAAAAATACCTGTTGAACTACAGGGGATTCCTGAAAAATATAAATTACATCCAACCCTTGGAGCTGAACTTGTGGGTGAAATTGAAATGTGGAAAGATATTTCTGAAATAATTAAATACCACCACGAGGCATATGATGGTAGTGGCTATCCCGAGGGACTCTCAGGAGAAGATATTCCACTTGAATCGAGGATTATTGCGGTTGCTGAAAGTTTTGATGCATTGACAAACGAGTATTCTTATAAGTCCATTGTCGATGAAAATTATGCTTTAAGCGATATAGAATCTAAGGCGGGTAAAAAATATGATCCTCAAGTTGTTGAGGCATTTATCAGGTGTTTTAGGGAAAAAAGCAATGAGGAGTAAAAAAAGGTATGCCTGCAAATCTTACGCCACAATATTTAAGGGCTGAGGAAAAGTATAAAAAAGCCAGAGATGATGCTGAAAAACTTGAGGCTTTGAAGGAAATGCTTGCATTAATTCCAAAGCATAAGGGAACTGAAAAATTGCAGGCTGATATTAAAAGAAAAATTGCCAATTTGAGAGAAAGTTTAAAAAGTAAAAAGAATATAAAGAGAAGTGATTTATCGAGGATTCCCAAGGAGGGGGCGGCGAGAATCTCTTTGGTAGGGTTTCCAAATAGTGGAAAGTCTTCCTTTTTAAATCTTGTTACAAAGGCAAAATCTAAAGTGGCTCCCTTTCCCTTTTCTACAAGGGTTCCCGAGGTAGGTATGATGAATTGGGGTGGGATACAGTTCCAAATAATAGATCTTCCTCCATTGTCAACAGAGTATGTTGAACCTTTTGTATTTAATTTAATTAGAAGTTCTGACTTTTTACTCATTTTTGTGGATTTATCCACACTTGCTCCCATGGAAGATATTGAAGTTTTATGTGATATTTTAAAGGATAAAAAGATCTTATTAAAAAAGGAGGATGTACAGGAATTTGGGGATAATTTTTTATATATTAAAAGTCTTTTTTTGCTAAATAAAGTGGATATTGAAGAGGGTGAAGAAAGTGCAGAGGTGGTTGAAGAATTTTTTAGGGAAAGTTTTGAGTTTTACAGAATATCTCTTCATGAGTTTAAAATTGACTATAAAGAATTTATAGGGAAAAGGATATTTGAATCTTTAGATTTGATAAGGGTTTTTACCAAGGAACCGGGGAGAAAATTAGTTGAAAGTGATCCTCCCTTTGTCCTTAAAAGAGGAGACAATGTAGGAGATCTATGTCTTAAAATTCATAAAGAGATTTTTGAAAAGTTTAAGTTTGCAAGGGTTTGGGGAAATCCACCATATGATGGAATTAAGGTTACAAAAGATTTCCTTTTGGAAGATGGGATGATAGTTGAAATACATATTTAGGAGGTATAAATGAAGTATAAAATTTTTGTCCTGGTACTTCTTTTTTTCTTTGCAGTAAGTTGTAGTAAACTTACCCAAAAAAGTGAACAGGAGAAAAGAGAAGCACAAAAGACAGCTGTTGTTTCAGAAAATGAAGCGCAGGAAAGTCAACTTGAAGAACAAAAAGAGGAACTTGAAGAAAAGCAGGAAGAGTTGAAAGAAAAGGAAGAAGAGTTGAGAAAAAAAGAACTGGAAATTGAAGAACAGAAAAGGGCTGCAAAACTTCAGATGGAGATGGAGAAATTAAAGGCTGAAAAGGCAAGATTAGAGGCAGAGAGGAAGAGACTTGAAAGAGAAAGGGCCGCACTTGGAAAGGAAAGAAGGGCTAAAGAAGTTGAAAAGAAAAAGGAAAAAGAGAAGATTGCTGTAAAAACCAGAAAAATAGTTATTCCTGAGGGAACAGAATTGGTAGTTTCTCTGATGGAACGCCTCTCAACAGCTGAAAATGAAGTGGGAGATAGATTTAGGGGAGTTTTGGACAAATCTATTAAGTTAAAAAATGGATATAAGATTCCTGTCAAAACTAAAGTTGAAGGAAAGGTTGTTGAATGTGAGCCATCTGGTAAAGTTTCGGGTAGGGCTAAAATGACTTTAAGGCTTACAAGAATTAAGATAAGGGGAAAGTGGTATGAGATAAGAACCAATAAGATTAGGATGGTTGCCAGGAAAACAACTAAAAAGGATGCCGCTATTATTGGAGGAAGTTCTGCTCTGGGTGCCATAATAGGTGGTATTGTAGGTGGTAAAAAGGGCGCTGGGATTGGTGCTTTAATTGCCGGTGGTACTGGAACGGCGGTTGTCTTAAACACCAAGGGCAAGGAGATAGAATTACCAGTTGAAACTGAATTTAAATTTGAGTTGAGAGATGATCTGGTTATTCAAAAATGAATATTTTATTGATAACCTATAAATTCCCCCCCCATGTGGGGGGAGTTTCTTCTTCTTCCCACCGTATCGCAAAATCATATATAAGAAAAGGGCACCATGTGTTGGTGATTGATTTGGGTGGAAAGGTGGTGGAAGGAATAAAGCCCACTTTTTATGATGGATTTAAGGTTATTAGAGATTTTGAATGGAAAAATAGAGAAAACTTTACCTTACTTTCAGAGTTTGTCTTGAATAGTTTGGGAAACGTGAGATTTGACTTTGTTCATTCAATTTATTTTTACCCCTCATCTTTTCTGGGATTTTTGCTTTCCAGAAAACTTAAAATTCCCCATATGACAAGTGGGAGGGGTAATGATGTGGATAAACTTTTTTTTACAAGGGAATATTTCCCCACAATATATTATTCTTTAAAAAATTCGGAAGTTGTAACTGCTGTTTCTTCAGACATGAAGTCCTTCCTTGAAAGAGTACTTCAAAGGGAAGTTGTGTTTATTGAAAATGGTTTTTCGCCTGTTATAACTTTAAAGGATATAAATTATAAAAAAAGGAAAAAGATCTTCAGAATAGGTTTTTCTGGGGAGTTACGAGAAAAGAAGGGAATGGAAGTTATTTTAAAAGCACTTAAAATTTTAAAGGAAAAAAGTGTAAAATTTAAATTTTTAATTGTTGGAGATGTGAGAAAAGAAGAAGTGAATTTATTTAAACTGCTTTTAAAAAAATATAGATTGAGAAATTTAGTTGAAATAACAGGTTTTTTGAGGGGGAAGGATTATATAAGAAATCTTTTGGACATGGATATTTTTTTACATCCTTCACTGAGAGATGGTATGCCAAACAGTGTAATAGAGGCAATGTATTATAAAATTCCCGTCATAGGTACAGATGTGGGAGGGATAAAAGATCTTCTAAAAGAAGGTAGAGGTTTTCTTGTCCCATATGGTGATTCAGAAGCAATTGCGGAAAAAATTTTAGAGTTTTTAGTGAAAAGGGATAGTTTTAAATCCATGGTTGAAAAGGCTCATAATCATGTTGTTTTAAATTTAACTCCTGAAAGGGAAATAAATTCTTTTCTAAACTCCATTGAGAATTTTTTATAGAGGTTTTATGAATAAAACGCCATTTTCTGAAAGGTTTAGGCCCGAGAATATAGGAGATTTTGTTGGTCAGGAACATTTAATTGGAGAAGGTAGGCCTCTAAGGAAAATGTTTGAAGATGGAATTTTGTTCTCTTCTATCTTCTGGGGCCCCCCTGGTTGTGGTAAAAGTACTCTGGCTAAATTGATGTTTAAAAATTTAAACACACAGGTGATAGAATTTAATGCAGCCATTTCTGGCATGAAAGAAGTTAAAGAGGCAATGATAGATGCTTCCTACTTTTTTGAAAGAACTGGCAAGCAGACAATTATCTTTGTGGATGAAATTCACAGATTTAACAGGGCTCAACAGGATGGATTTTTACCCTTCTTAGAGAAGGGTAAGATAATATTAATTGGTACCACAACTCTTAATCCTTCCTTTGAAATAAATGGTGCCCTATTGAGCAGGGTAAATGTATATAGATTTAAACCCCTTTCGAAGGAAGACGTGGTGAAAATTTTGATGAGGATAGTTGATGTTTTAAGGAATGAATTTGAAATTTACATTAAGGATGATATTTTAGATGAAATTGCTGTGTTATCAATTGGAGATGCAAGGGGAGCGATAAATATTTTGGAACAGATGTTTTATTTTTCCCTGAAGGAAGGCAAGGTGTTTTTTGATAGAGAAATACTGGAAGTGGTTTTAAGGCAAAGGGTATTAAAGTATGACAAAAAGGGTGAAGAACATTACAATATGCTTTCAGCTCTTCACAAATCCATGAGAAATAGCGACCCCGATGCGGCAGTTTACTGGGTTACCAGAATGCTTGAATCTGGAGAAGAACCTGAGAACATTTTGAGAAGAATTATTCAGTGTGCCAGTGAAGATGTTGGGCTTGCAGATATAAATGCATTAAATATTGCAGTAAATGCTTTGCATGCTTATAATTTTCTGGGACTTCCGGAGGGGAAACTTGCGATTTTACAGGCTGCAATATATGTCTCAATTGCTCCTAAGTCAAACTCTGTATATAAGGCGTATAAGAAGGTTCAGGCTGATATAAAAAAGGGGCTTGTTTATCCTGTACCATTTCATTTGAGAAATAGTGTAACTGACCTCATGAAAAGGGAGGGGTATGGTGATGGATATATGTATGCCCATGATTTTGAACATGGTATTTCTCCCATGAAATGTCTTCCAGATGAACTTTCTGATAAAATTTACTATGAACCTACAAATCTGGGGCTTGAGGCGAGAATAAAAGGTAGACTTTCCGAGATAAAAAAAATTAAAAAAAAGAAAAAATAAATTTATACTTTAAATTTTTAGTGTATAATTTTAAAGAAGGGTGATTTTATTTACTTTATTATTTTTTGGTGAGGGAATGCGATGAGTAAAATTTTAATTGCTGATTATAATTCGAAAGAATTGCAAAGACTTAAACAACTTTTTGAAAAGGAAGGTTTTGAGGTTATTTCAGCGAATGATGGACCTTCTGTACTTGCTGAATTTGAAGAGAAAAAACCTGACGTAGTTTTACTTTCCGCCATGCTTTCCAAGAAAAATGGTCTTGAGGTTTGTAAAAAAATAAAAATGACCCCCGATGGTGCTTCTGTCCCCGTAATTATTGCAACCTCAATTTATAAGGGGAAAAACCACAGTATGAAGGCAAAGATTGAATATAAGGCTGATGAATATGTCGAAAAACCAATTTCAGATGAGGCTCTGGTTAAGCTGGTTAAGAAACATTTAAAAAAAGATTTTGTAGAAGAGGAAATACTGGTAGAGACTGCGTCTAAAAGAAGACATAAAGAGGAAAAGTTGGAGTCAAAAATAGATAAAAAGATAAGTGATACAGATGATCTCGATAAATTAATCAGTGAGACTTTGTCTGGACTCGGTATGGAAATTAAGAGTAAGAGGAAAAAATCAGATACTTCTAAAAAGGAAGTGAAAAAATCGGATGTAGAAATTAAAAATGACATTTTTAAAGGTATTTCTGAAGAAGAGGAAGTTAAAGATGAGGTAAGGGAAAAGAAAGTTGAAGAGAAGATAGAAGCTAAAAAGGAAATGCCGGTTGAAGAAAAAAGAGAAAAGGTCTCAGCTGAAAAAAAGGTGAAGGTGGATACAGACGCAGAGATAGACGCCCTTTTGAGGGATACATTAAATCTTGCCCTTGACCTTGATAAGGAAACAGTTAAAAAGGAAAAAGTTGAAAAGAAAAAAGATACCGGAGAGTTGATGCTTGAAAAATTAAAGGAAGAAGTTGAGAAAAAGGAGGAAAAGAGTGAAGGGGAAAAAGCTGTTGAAAAAATTTTAAGTTCCTTTGATACCGATATTGAAAAAAAGTTGAGTGATACTTTGCATGGAGTTGGTTTATCTGATACAAATATTGAAAAAACACTTGAACCCCGCTCAGATGAAGTTGAAGAAGAGGAAGAAGAGGGGATAAAATTTGGAGATTATATTTTGATAGAAAAAATTGGACATGGGGGGATGGCCGAACTGTTTAAAGCAAAAAAGAGGGGAGAAGAGGGATTTCAGAAAATTCTCGCAATAAAAAGGATATTACCTCATCTTTCTGATAATAAAGAACTTGTGACAATGTTTATTGATGAAGCGAAACTTGCAGCACAACTTTCCCACCAGAATATTGCAACCATTTTTGATTTCGGAAAGATAGACAATTCATACTATATTGCAATGGAATTTGTGGATGGCTTTGATTTAAAGAAGATTTTAAGTAAAGCTAAAAAGTTAAATATAAGAATACCCCATAAACTGGCTGCATATATTGCTGAACAGATTTGTAGTGCCCTTGATTATGCACATCATAAAAAAGATTATAAGGGAAGAGATCTCAAAATTGTTCACAGGGATGTAAGTCCTCAAAATATTTTAATTTCGAAGGAAGGGGAAGTAAAATTAGTTGATTTTGGTATTTCAAAGGCGGAATCAAAAATACATCATACGGTTAAGGGAGCGTTAAAGGGAAAACTTCTCTATATGTCCCCGGAGCAGGCATGGGGTAAAGATGTAGATAAGCGGTCTGATGTCTATTCCATGGGGATTGTGCTGTGTGAGATTGTAAGTGGCAAGGTGCTTTTTGAAGATTCTTCTGAATATGATGTTCTTGAAAAGGTCAGAAGTGGGAAAATGCCGATTTTGGAGAATGAGATAAACAAGGTGCCACCAAAACTTAGAAAAATAATTAAAAAGGCCCTTGAAATAGATATTGAAAAGAGATATCAAACAGCAGCTGAAATGGCAGCGGATTTGAGAAGGTATATAAATGAATCCAAACCTGTACCAACAGCAAAGGATTTAAGAGCTTTTCTGACGAAGTTGTATCCTGAAGAATTTGGACTTAAACCGGAGGACGTTAAAAATTTAACATTTGACGATTTTATGGAAAAATTTGAGGAGGGGGAAAAACTACTTTCAGAAGATACGGTAATTTTGAGTGGGGAAAAGGTTAAGAAAAAGGTTGTGGAACAGAAGCAAAAAGTTGAACAGCCAAAGAAAAAAGTTGTAGTAAAGAAAAAAGTGGTTGCAAAAAAAGTGGAGCCTTCAGCAAAGACTCCCGTGAAGACCAAAAAGGTTGAAAAGAAAAAGGCTGTTGAAAAGGCGGTTAAGAAGGAACCTGTTATATCCCCTGAAAAACCCAGAAAAACTACTGTCACAAAAAAGTTAAGGAGTAAAGAACAGGTTAAAAAACCTGAAGTTCAGGTTACATCTCCTGCTTTTGGTACTGAAGAAGAGAAGGAAAGTTCTAAGAGCAGGTTATTTGTAGTCGCTGCTTTGGTGATAGTTGGGATAGCTGTTGTTTTATATCTTCTCTTTGGAGGTGGAGGGAAAGAAAGTAAAAAACCTGTAAAGGTGGCTAAAGTAAATTCCCTTTCAACATCTGAGACTCCTTCTTCTGGTATCGGAGAGGAATTACCAGCTACTACAACTGAAAGTGGAAGTGAAAATATTGGAATTCAGAGTGAGCAAACAACGGGTAAAAATGTTGGTATAACTCCTTCAAAACCTTCCACCACTGGTAAAGTCACAACGCCACCTGCTGAGAAAACTCCTGTTGTTAAGCAGGTTGCAAAAAAATCTTTTACCGGTAAAACCAAAACGAAAAGTGTTTCAAACACGTCTGTAAGTACTCAGAAACGGCCTGTTACTTCTTCAACCCTTAAACCTACAGAGAAAAAACCTTTTGTGCCAGTAGAGAAAACGACAACTCCAATAACTTCAACTAAAACGCCTCCTTCAAATGTTGAAAAAAAGGTTCAAACCATACCTGTTGAAGCGAAAAATGTTGAAAAGAAGAAGGTAAGTGTTGTTTCAAAACCATCTCAAAAGGTGGTGCCTGAAAAGAAGGTTGTAACAGCTAAACCTACTGTAAAGCCAACCAAACCTACTGTTGTTACGAAAAAGCCTCAAGTTAAACCAGTTACTTCTACTCCCGTTAAAACCACCACAACAATTGTACCTACCAGGAGTAAGGCCACTGGAAAAATTATTAAAGAGGGAGATATTGTTCCCCTTGATTCTTCTGTGAATCCTCCTAAACCAATAAAAACTCCAAAACCCACATATCCTTCTAAGGCGAAGATTTTAAGGGCGCATGCCACTGTTATAACAAGAATTTTGATAAATCATAGGGGGGAAGTGGAAAAAGTTAGAATTATTACTGTACTTCCACCGAGGAATAGGGCTCTTTTTAGTGAAAGTGTCAAAAATTCTCTTAAAAAGTGGAAGTATAAACCTGCTGAAAAAAATGGGGTAAAGGTTCGTGTCTGGAAAACTGTGAGGATTAAGTTTTAATGATTACTATATATTTATTACATATAAACCAATTTTAAGTGGAGGGAGTATGGATTTAACAAAAGAACAAAGGAAATTTTATGAAGAAACAAGAGAGATGGCACGCAAGGAGATTGAAGACATTGAAAAAAAGATAGAAGAAGAACTTGCAAGGGTTAAGCAAAGATTAATTGAACTCCAGAATGCAAAAAAGGCTGCAAAGCAGATTTATGAAGGTGCCTGTATGAGATTGGGTGTTAAGAGTGAGTTGACTGATAGTGAAGTGGATCTTGCAAAGGAAATGGGTGATAAGGGTTTAATGTAATTTTTTTATTTTTCAGATTTTATATATCTTTTCATTATGAGGGGCCATTTTTTAAGAAGAATGGCCCCCTTTCGTGGAGAAAAGTTGAAAGAATCTCTTTTTTTCCTTAAAAAAGGGGATAAAAAAGTAAAGTGTACACTTTGTTCCCACTATTGTGAAATTTCTGAAGGGAAGGTTGGGATCTGTGGGGTTAGAAAGAATATAAATGGGGTTTTATTTTCTCTTGTATATGGAAGTGCTATAGCCCTACACGTGGATCCCATTGAAAAAAAACCCCTTTTTCATTTTTTCCCTGCTTCCAGGTCTCTTTCAATTGCCACCGTGGGGTGTAATTTTAAGTGTGATTTCTGTCAAAATTATGAAATAAGTCAATTTCCATTTCTTTTTGGAAAAGTTCAAGGGGAGGAAATTTTACCTCAGAAGGTTGCCAGTTTGGCATATGAAAGAGGCTGTAAGTCCATTTCCTATACTTATACGGAGCCGACCATTTTTTTTGAATATGCTTATGACATTGCCCTTTCAGCAAAGGATCTTGGAATTTACAATGTATTTGTGACAAATGGATTTATGAGTGATGAAGCAATTGAGAAAATGGTAGGGGTAATTGATGGTGTCAATGTGGATCTGAAAAGTTTTAGAGATGAGTTTTATAGGAGATATTGTAAGGCTTCTGTGGAACCTGTTAAGAGAAATATCTTTCTTATGTATGAGAAGGGGATCTGGATTGAAATAACAACCTTAATTATACCCGGGATAAATGATGGAGAGGATGAGTTAAGTGACATTGCAAACTTTATTGCGGGTATTGATAAAAATATCCCATGGCATATTTCTGCCTTTCATCCTGCATACAAGATGATTAATGTTTCCTCCACGAGCGTAGATTCACTTTTAAGGGCCTATGAGATAGGTAAAAAAGCGGGACTTAGGTATGTTTATTGTGGAAATGTGCCGGGTCTTAAAGAGTCAACTTTTTGTCCCTCCTGTGGGAAACTTTTAATTAAAAGGATTGGGTTTAGTGTGAGTGAAAATAATATTAAAAATGGCAGATGTAGATTTTGTAATTACTTGATAGCAGGAAAATTTTAGGAGGCTTGATTGGAAAAATTAAATGTTGTTTTTGGCACAGCAGGGCATATTGATCATGGTAAGACAACGCTTTTAAAGGGATTGACTGGAATAGACGCAGACAGGCTTATTCAGGAGAAAGAACTTGGGATAACCATTGATATAGGATTTGCTCCCTGGATAACTCCAGAGGTTAACATGGGTTTTGTGGATGTTCCTGGACATGAAAAATATGTGAAAAATATGGTTGTGGGGGTAAGTGGTATTGATGGTGTTTTGCTTGTGGTTGCTGCTGATGAGGGCATAATGCCGCAAACTATTGAGCATGTGGACATTTGCTCCATGCTTGAAATTAAAAATATTGTTGTGGCAATTACAAAAATTGACCTTGTGGAGAGAACCACAGTTAATAAAAGGATTGAAGATGTGTCTCTTTTTTTATCTCAATATGATTTTAATGTAGTTGATTTTGTTCCAGTTTCTGGAATTACTCTTGAAGGTTTTGAAAAATTGAGAAATGCTTTACTAAAGATGGCGAAACTGGTAAGAAGAGATGACAGGGGGATACCAAGATTATATGTGGATAGAGTTTTCAAATTGAAGGGAATAGGGATAGTGGTGACTGGAACAACAATTGATGGAAAATTTAAAGTGGGAGATGAGTTGGAGATCCTTCCATTAGATAAAAGGTGCAAGGTAAGAAATATTCAGGTTTATGAAAAAAATGTAAAGGAGGCGTTTTCAGGGCAGAGAACAGCATTAAATATTTCTGGAGTAGATTATAGTTCTTTAAAAAGGGGTGTGTGTCTTACTTTACCGGATATATTTGAGCCCTTTCAAATTTTGAATGTTAAAATAAGATGTTCCGTTAACCATAAAAAGGGAATAAAAGATGGCCATAAAATCCATTTTTATGCAGGGACTTTTCACAGTGTAGGAAAGGTTTATTTTCCAGATGGGAAAAATTTTCTCGATAGAGGGGAGGAAACAGTTGCTCAAATAAGGCTTGAGGATGAAGTTTTTTCTCTTCCATGTGATAGATTTATCATAAGGCAATATTCTCCGGAAATAACCATTGGGGGAGGGAAGATCCTTGAGATAAATTCCCGGAAATTAAGAAAGAAGGAATTAAAAAGAAAAGAAAATATTTTATTTAAACTTGATAAATGTGGTTTAAAGGATTTTGTTAAACATGAACTGGAAAATGGTATCCATACCCTTGGGTATCTTGTGAAGAAAATTGGAAGAGATAAAGATAAAATAATTTCTGTTTTGGATAAACTTGTGGATGATGGTGTTGTTGGTATATTAAATTATCAAGATAAAGTATTTTACGTAAATAAAAAGTACATTGAAGAGATTTTTAGTCATATTGAAGAACTTTTGAAGAATTCAGGAGAGGGAGGAATTAAGAAGGAGAACCTACAGAAGAAGCTTAAACTTTATGATAACTTGATGTTTTCGATAATACTGGATTTGCTATTTAGAAAAAAAATCGCCTTTAAGAGAAATAACGTTATTTTTCATTTTGATTTTTACCGTGAAGAAAAAGGGGTGGAAAATGAGAAAATGGATAAATATGAGGAATTTGTATTTAAAAGGGGGCTTGAAGGAATTTCTCCAAAAGAATTTGAAAAGAAATTTGGCAGAGAAGGTGGAGAAATATTTCAAATTTTAATTTCAAGGGGAAAAATTATTGCTGTAAATAGGGATTTTTTTATATCTTCGAGGGTTTTTGAGAATCTTGTTAGAAAAATAAAAGAAGAGTTTGGAAGGTCGGGAGAATTTTCTGTTGGAGATTTTAAAGATTTAACTGGACTTACCAGAAAAAGGGCAATTCCCCTTCTTGAACTTCTGGATAGAAAAGGTGTTACTTTAAGATTTGGAAATGTTAGAAGGATAAGATTATGAAAAGGGATTTATCGTTTTTTGGTGAGGATAGTTTTTTTGGCGATATCTTACAGTGGCTTTCTGTTACATCCAAAAGTGGTGTTTTAACGGTGGTGAAGGGGGAATTTTCCATAAAGTTATTTTTCAAAAATGGGGAACTGGTGGGGATTTCTTCAAGTGACCCCTTCAGGCTTTTTGGCCAGTTTCTAATAAGTAAGGGAATAATAGATGAAAATACTTTGAAAAAAGCCCTTGAGTTTCAGGAGAAGATAGATGGGAGCAGAAAAATTGGAGAGATAATTTCTGAATTGACCGGGATTTCATCAGAAGAGTTGTCTTCCCTTGTGAAGGATAATTATAGGGAACTTTTACTTGATATTTTTATGTGGAAAAATGTGAAATACTATTTTACTGAGTCTGATTTTGAAGAGTTTAATGGAATTAAGATTGAAATAAATTTAAATGATATCATTGTGGAAGGTGTTAAAAGGATAAAAATTTGGAAAGAGTTGAGGGAATTTATACCGGATATAAATACCATTTTTAAATTAGTTGAAAAGAAAGATGTTGAAGGCGACAAATTGACTCCCTTTGAAAGGGAAATCCTTAAATACTTAAAGGTTCCTTCTTCTGTTAGGGAACTTATGTGTGCTACAAGGAGGGGGGAGTTTGAAATTACTTCTGCCCTTTTTAACCTTTTTAAAAAAGGATTTGTGGAAATAGTCCACAAAGGGCTCTCTGAAAATGAGTATTATGATAGGAAAAAAAGGGAGATAAAGGAAAGGATTAAGGAACACCTCCAAAAACTTGAGTTTGAAAAAGCGAGAGAGTCCCTTTTTGAATTAATGCACTTTATAATTAATGGCAAAGAGTATGATGATATAAAGAGTTCAATTGACAATTTTGAGTTGGAACATTTAAAAAAGCATTTTAAAAATGGAAAGAGATTTAAACTTAAGGTATCTCTTTCTGAATTAAAATATAAGGATATATCTCCAATTGATGCATTTTTACTTTCCAGAATCAATGGTGGAATGGATGTTGATTCCCTCCTAAAATTGGTTCCTTTAAAGGAAAATGAACTTTTAAAGGAACTCCTTGATCTAAAAAAAAGGGGATTTATAGAAGAAATATAGATATTTTTTAAAAAAAACTTGAAATATAATTTTTTTTATTTATAATGTTTGCCAGAGCGTGTGCCGAAGTGGTGGAACTGGCAGACACGCCATCTTGAGGGGGTGGTGCCCAACCGGGCGTGCGGGTTCAAGTCCCGCCTTCGGCACCATGAACTTTGAAAAGGCCTACTTTAAATTTGCCCACCAGGGAACGTCCTACCTACTTGGGTTGCCTATCAATTGGTATTTACCTTCCAGATATATAGCCTTCCCGCATCAGCGGGAAGGCAACTGCCCTACCACAATTATTTGTTTTTTTATTTTCACTATTTATTTATAATTGTTTGTTGAAGGCAGATATGGGGAAAATATTTAAAGAAAATACTCTTTTCTTCTTATTTTTAATACTTTTATTTTTTCTCTTACCTTTTTTCCATGGGGATGTTGGTAATTTTCTTTCCTACATTGATTTTCCAACAATAAGGGCATTAATTTGTCTATTAGTTATAACCACAGGGCTTAAAGTTTCCGGTTTCTTTGATTACATTTCCCAGAAATATATATCAAAATTTAAATCCGAGAGATCTCTGGCACTATTTTTAATGATTTTAAGTGTATTTTTTTCCATGTTTTTAACAAACGATATAACTCTTTTTATCGTTGTCCCTCTCACACTTTCCATTGGAAAATATTTTGATAAGGACTTATCTAAATTTATAATTTTTGAAGCAATCTCTGTGAATATAGGTTCGCTTTTGACTCCCTTTGGTAATCCTCAAAATATTTTCTTATTCAGAAAATGGAAAATAGGTACACTTTACTTTGTTAAATTAATGTTTCCCATATTTTTAGTTTCTTTTATCCTCTTAATGTTGTTTATATTTTTTTCTTTTCCAGATAAAAATTTTTCATACAAAGGTAAGCAATTTCAATTTAAATGGGATAAACCTCTTTTTTTAATTTCTCTACTCTTTTTTGTTTTCTTTATTTTTTCCATGGAATTTAACTTTGTACGATATTTACTTGTGATTTTGATACTATTTTACTTTTTGTTTTATAGAAGGGTTTTGAGGGAATTTGACTACTTTTTAATTTTGACTTTTGTTTTAATGTTTATTGATTTTCATCTGATTTCATCCTTTTCCCATGTAAGAAAATTCATATTTTCCTTTAATTTGAATTCCTCAGAAACGGTGTTCAATTTATCTGCCATCATATCTCAGGTAATAAGTAATGTTCCAGGGGCAATTTTTATGACCAAATTTACATCTAATTACAAAATGATATTATATGGTGTAAATGTTGCAGGAACAGGACTTTTTATTGGTTCAATGGCAAATATAATAGCCCTTAGAATCTTTGAAAAAGAGGTAAAAAGAGGCATCAAAATCTATTTAAACTTTCATAAATATTCAATTCCATATTTTCTGATTTCATATCTCCTGGTTTACTACATTCTAATCAGGTAAAAAACTACATAAATGAAATTTTTTGCTCAAAAAATTGACTGAAATGTTTTTTTTAGGTAAAATGACATTGAAGGAATAAATGGAGGTTTTTTATGAAGAGGATCCATCTATTTATCTTATTCATTTTGATTTTTTCTTTTTTTATGGGAATTTGTGTATATTCCCAATCAGGTAATAAAAAGTGGACCGTCATGGTTTATATGAATGGTCCTCAGGTTATTAACGATGAGGTTTACAATTTTTTAAACGATCTTGAACTTGCTGGTGGCAATGAAAATTGCAATGTTTTACTTTTCACAAATACACAACTAAACAATCACGGTGAAAATGGAATTTTTCTCGTGAATCAGGATTTAGATGAAAAGCATTTGAATGTTGAATATCTTGATGGAAATGGTTATGACATAGGAGATCCCACTACTCTTTCCTATTTTTTAAATTATTGTAAAAATAATTTTCCAGCGGACAACTATGTCTTTATCCTGAAAAGGTTTTATGCCGATTTTTCTTCTGAGAATGGAGATTTCTTCTCTGATATTGTTTCCAATCCAAAAACAGGTAGAAAACTCGGTATTTCAGGGGAAAATAATATTGCTTCTCTGCTTTCAGATTTTTCTCAAAGTACTGGTAAGAAGTTTAATTTGATTTTTATGGATGTTCCCTATGAGTTGAACCTGGAAAATATTCTTGCCTTCAAAGACGTTACTTCCTACTATGCAGGTTGTGAAAGAGGAAATCTGGATGGGAATTTTTGGTATAGTACCTTTTTGGATCCATTGGGAAGTGGAGAAGATGGTGACTTTGATATGTCACTTAAAAAGTTATTTATAAGTGCTAAAAAGGAAGGATTACCTCATCTTGCCTTAATTGATACAGGTTTTTCCGATCAGTTCATTGATGCATTTAATAAATTTGTGTTTTCATTGATAAGTCTGGAGTTTGATAATAAAACAGGTGATATCGCAAGAGAGTGGAGAGGTAATACAAATCCCATAGGCTATGAAGAGGGTCTATCTCTTGTTGATTTTAGAAGTTTTTTAAATGGTATTAGCGTAAAGGCCTATACTTTAAATGATAGTGTGGGAAAACTTAACAACATTCTGGATGAGATGGTAATTGGAAATTATTCAAAGGCAAAAGGTGGTTTTGAGGGATTTTCCATATATTTTCCACCGGAAATTGATCAATATATTTCCGATTATGACAACCTTTCAATTTCAAAATTTACATATTGGGATAGTTATTTAAAGGGTCAAAGGGTTGTAAATGAAGGTGATCCCTTTGATATGACCTCTCACGATGGAATAGATTTTTTACCAGGTGATGCTTTTGAAATAGATTTAAATGGCGTGGTGGTCTCTGTAAATCCGGATGAAGATTATTTTCAGGTTGATGGGACCCTTGAATTGCCGTCAGTGGGAACGGTTTCAATTAGCAATCTGAGATTGAAGTTATCTTCATTTGTCATGGACAATCAAATTGTGATTTTAAATTATCCCACTTTAACCGTGAATAGTTCTAATTTTTCCTTTGATGGAATTGAAGTTTTTAATCCTCAAATTGTATGGGATAGTAGTGGAATTCATATAGATGGTGATTTGAGAATCTCAGATGTTCCACTTGCTGGAAGTGAGTTAACTTTGCATGCAAATGCCAATTTTACATTTCAAAATGGACATCTTACTTTTGAAAATTTTGAGGCAGATAATATTAATGGTTTTTTAGGTGGCCTTACACTGACTGGAAGTGGTACATTTGAAACAAATCCCTATAAATTAACCTTCAATGGTAAGGCAATTTTAGATGGGTATGGGGAATTGAATTTTGAAAATTTAACGGTTGGATTTGATGGACATATTTTTTCTTATGGAACTGTTTCTTACAGTGGAAATGGCTTTAACATAGGAAGTGCAAATATAAATAATATGCTTGTCCAGTGGGATGGGGATGGAATTTACCTTCAGGGGAGTCTTAAAATTCAGGATGTTACCTTGATGGGAGCGCCCTTGACATTTTCTTCAGATATCACGGCAATGCTTTCCTTTATGGGGTCAGATCTTGAACTTTCAGCACTTGATATCTCCTCCATCCATGGAGAAGCGGGAAATGTTGTGGTAGATGGTAATGCCTCCTTCTACAAAAATCCAGACAGAATAAGGATAGATGGGACTCTTGTTGCAGGTAATTATGGGAATTTTCAGGTTTCGGATCTTGAAGTTGGATTGGACGGTTCCATAGTTAACTTGGGTAGTGTCTTATATAACAATGACAATATTGTGATTGATAACATCACTTTAACAAATGTTTCAGTAGAACTCAAACAGGATAACCTTTCCATATCAGGTAATTTTTCAATTAGCAACATTCCATTTGGGGGGACTACTCTAAATATTTCTGGAGGAGCAATTGCAGAGATAGGTTTTTCTGGAAATGCAGCCACTTTAAATGATTTCTTGCTTGATAATGTCACTGTTACAGGTGGATCAGTACAGATTAACGGAAATGTATATTTACTTCACAATCCAGATAGATTGCAACTTGAAGGGGAAATAGAAACTGATTTGGGTGTATTTCATTTTAGCGATTTTGAAGTTGGCTTTAATGGTCAGGTCTATTCCTATGGCACGGTTGTATTTAATGGAAACTCCTTTACCTATCAAAATTTGACAATTAATAATCCAACGGTGGTTTTAACCGATAGCAATCTAATTCTTGATGGAAATTTTGATATTAGTGGCGTTTTGTTGATGGGGGAAACCTTTGATTTTTCAGGAAGTGTCAGAATGGTAATTGGGTTAAATGGTGGAGGTGCCACCGTTGAATCCTTTGAAATAACCAAGATAAGTGGGGCTTCTCAAAGCACCACAATAAATGGAAATGTTACTTATAGTTCAAATCCTCCTTCCATCACAATTGATGGAACAGTTACAAATAGTATTTATGGAACTTTGAATGTATCCGGGCTTGTAATAGGTCTTGATGGGCATGTGATAGACTATGGTACCATAACCTATACTGCCAATACCTTCACAATTGATGGGGTTACTTTTACAAATGCCCAGATAACCTGGGATGGAAATTCCTTACAGGTAAGTGGCACTGTGGAGATAGATAACATCCCAATTGGTGGACACAACTTTAATCTCATAACAAATGGCAGTGCCGTTATAAGTGGAGGTCATTTACAGTCTCTTGATATAAGCGATTTTAACATGAGTGATGGTGATTTTACCTTCAGTGGTGGTTGTTCATATAATGGAAATACCCATGAAATAACCTTAAATGGGAATGCAGTTCTTGGACAGTATGGAACATTGACAGTTGAGAATATGATATTGGGACTTGATGGACATGTCCATTCTTATGGTACCGTTACCTATAGTGGTAGTAGTATAAATATTAATGGAGCCACAATAAATAATGTGAATGTTGTTCTGGATGACTTTCACATTGGAATTTCAGGTGATATAACGATACCAGATGTAATGATTGCAGGTAGTCCTGTAACCATTAACACAACTGCTTCAGCAAGTTTTACCATTGATGGAGGATTGCAACTTTCACAATTTGATGTGAACAATTTTAGTGTTGTGGGTGGTGGATTTACTTTAAATGGAGAAGCACATTTAATTCACAATCCAGACAGACTTTCAATAAGTGGAACCTTTGATACAACTCAGTATGGTACATTTACATTAAATGGATTTGAGGTTGGATTTGATGGAACTGTCTATAGTTATGGAACACTTATTTATCAGAACCCCCAGATTGTGATAGATAATGTTACCATAAACAATCTTTTAATAAGTTTAAGTGCAGATGCCATAAATATTTCTGGGAATATAAATATAAACAATGTTTCCCTTTCCGGGCAGGCACTTGATTTTACTGCAAATGTAAGTGTGGGGTTAGTAAATAATGGGTCAGGTTTTGTTGTTCAAAATTTTTCAATAACAAAGGTAATGGCAACTTATGGTGATTTTTCAATAGTGGGTAGTGGCGTGTTGCTCCATTCTCCAGACAGAATAAGAATAGATGGTAGTGCGCATCTTTCCCAATATGGGGATGTTACTTTTAATGACCTTGAGATAGGTCTTGACGGAACAGTTTATAACTATGGAACATTAACCTATAATCTTTCTACACTTACTGTTGGAAATGTAACCTTTAAAGATGTAAGTATAAGTTGGAGTTCCACAAATCTGTATGTGTCTGGAAATATCTTAATTCCCAATGTCCAACTTGCCGGTGGGACCATGGACCTTGCCTTTGGTGGAAATGCGTCCTTTATCCTCGGAAGTGGCGGTTTTCAACTTGTGAGTTTGAATCTGTCAAATGTTCATGTTGCCTATAATGACTTTATTTTAGATGGTAGTGCCCAATATCTTCAGAATCCTGACAGGGTTAAAATAGACGGAAGTGCCACAATTGGAGGTTATGGAAATGTTTCAGTTTCGGATCTTGAAGTTGGATTTGATGGCCATGTCTATAGTTATGGAACTATAACCTATACCAATAGTTATATGCAAATAGGAAATGCCACTTTAACAAATGTAATTGTGAGTTGGAATGGGAGTGCCTTGATGGTTGGTGGCACGATTTCAGTTAATGGAATTCAGTTAAGTGGGGGAGTACTTGGATTTTCCGCATCTGCCCAGGCCATATTTACAACTGCAGGTGGGGTTCATTTGACCCAGATGAATATAACCGGTATATCAGCATCCTACAATGATTTTTCAATAAGCGGAAATGCAACTTATCTGAGTAGCCCCGATAGAATAGTTATAAATGGACAGGCAATACTTGGACAGTATGGAAATGTTACTATAAATGGTTTAACTGTTGGACTTGATGGAACTGTATATAGTTATGGAACCATTACCTATCAGAGTGGATATATACAGATAGGTGATCTCTATTTAAATAATGTTATGGCAAGTTGGGATGGTGCTCATACAATTCTTTCAGGTACAATCGGTTTGAATTCAGATGAGGTTTCACTTTCTGCAACTGGGGTTATTACCCTTGTAAACACCCCATCAGGGGTACAACTTGCAGATTTTCAGTTAACCGGTATGTCTGGCCAGATCGAGGGCTTTAGTTTTAATGGAGATGCTCAATATGATGCTTCCATTCCAGGATTTCACTTAACAGGCGGAATCCTGGTGGATGGAATTGGAAGTGTTTCAGTAAGTGATATGGTAGTTGATATGAATGGGCACATTTTAAGTGTGGGGGGAACCTCTGGGTCCGTAACGATAGGTGCCTATTCCTTTTCAGGAAATGTGAGTTTTCCTGGCCCCGGAGAAATATATGTGGAAGGATATGTCAGTTTACCACAATTTATAAGTGGTGAAGCAGGAGGCTTTATACACCTTCGCAAACATCCCGGTGGCGGAGTGTTAAACAGTGGCTGGGATGTACTTGAAGGGGGAATGTCCTTACCTTCCTTTGAAATAGGAAATTATACATTTAGTGGCGGTAATTTTGGTTTTGATCAGGAACACATATATGGAAGTGGAACCCTTCAGGTACCATCAATGGTTGGAATAAAATTCAGTTTTGATTTTGGCTGGGATGGAACCTTTAACAGTGCATGTCTTGCCGCAACAGGAATGAGGATACCTCTTTCAAGTACTGGTTTGTTCCTGAATGAAGCAGGTGGTTGTCTATATCACTATCACAATCCACAGGATTACTGGGAAGTTGAACTCGACGGTGTTGTTTCAGATGCCACTGGCATGTTTAAACTTGATTCAATGTTGAGTGTAAGTACCATCGGAGAATTACGTGGGGTTGGGGTGGTTGAAGTTGGAGATTTTCCATTCTCATCTGCTCAAATTGATATAAGCATTCCAAATGATGAAATTGATGCATCTGCATGGCTTGGAGAGGATCCCGATGAAGGGTTACATGTAACAGGAATAAGTGTGACAGGAAATCTTGACCTTACCATGAACTGGCACGATGACTGGGTATACTCAAAAGGTGGATTACATCTCCATATAGTTTCGATAATAAATGCAGGTGCAGATGGAGGATTTGTATATAACTATCCATATATGCCCTTTAGTTTTGGAGATGCGGAATGTGAGAAATTGTATCACAATGGGCTTGGAGCTGCTGGAGAAGTTCACTTCTTATGGGTAGAAAAAGTCTATGGAGTAAGGGTAGAGGATAACAACGGATTAGACTTTGATGTATTTCACTGTGATGCTGACTAACTTTTTAGTTAATGTAGATGGGGGCTGTTTAGCCCCCAAAATAACAATGAAAGGAGATGTGAGATGAAAAAAATCATATTTTTAACTATTCTTTTATTAATTCTTGCAATGCTGGTCTTTCCCGCATCTGATCCTGAATTTTCCATATGGAATGTGAAAAATTTAAAGGCAGGAGATAAATTGACCTATGCCATTTCAAGCACTGGCTTTAATGGAATGCCGAGGTTTGAAAGAGTAAATATTTCAGTTTTGCCTGCAAAGGAAAAGGGAAAAATATGGCTTGAGTATAAAATATCCAATCCTCTTGGAACTTCTGCAACACCCTCTTCACCACCTGTAAAGAATGTAAAGGGGAAGAAAGTTGTCAATTCTACAAAACTTGTTAAATATGGTAATAAACCTGTTCATATGGTTAAAATGCTTGTAGATAAGCAGGCTGAAGATATTGAAAAATTAGTTGCACCTGATATTTTTGAGGAAACTGTGGATTTCAAGAAGGGAAACTTAAAGGCAAACAGTGGCTTTAACAGGGCAGCTCTTTTTAAACATTTAAAAAATCCAGATGCAAAGGAAAAAATTGTTGGTGTGGAAATGGTTAAGACTCCAGCAGGTACTTTTAAGTGTAAACACATTCAAAGGGAACTTGTAAAGACAAAAAAGGTACAGAATGGACATTTCTTGCTTATTACAACCACCCACTATAATGAGGATTATTGGGTTTCTGAAAGGGGGAAGTTTGTGGGTATTGTTAAAGCTAAAAGGATAGTAAGAGTTGAAAATAAATTTCAGAATACTCTGGCTCCTGAAAGAGATTACAAAAAATTAAATAGGGTAAAAAGTAAGGTAGTAGAAAAAGTCCTTGA
The DNA here is from genome assembly GCA_027064125.1 of Acidobacteriota bacterium. GTDB lineage: Bacteria > Acidobacteriota > JAAYUB01 > JAAYUB01 > JAMOQF01 > JAMOQF01. The sequence goes on along the minus strand of JAMOQF010000176.1, from coordinate 6,926 downwards.
ATCCTATTCAAGGTAATTGTATAAATGGGGGAAATACTCCCCCATTTCCTGCCATTAAAATAAAGTGTCAATATTGGACGAAAATATACAATTTTTAAAGGGTGTAGGTCCAAAAAGGGCGGAAATCCTTAGAAAAAAGGGAATATTTAAAATAAAAGATCTACTCTATTATCCACCCTTTAGGTATGAGGATAGGGAATTTGTAAAGCCAATTTCAGACTTAAAGGTGGGAGAATTTTCTCTAATAAGGGCAAGGATTTTAGCCTCTGATGTGAATATTACCCGAAAGAAGAAGATAAAAGTTTTTGAGATGGTGGTGGGGGATGGAAGTGGGGTATTAAATGTCTATTTTTTTAATATGCCATTTTTGAAGAGAAGTTTAAAAGAGGGAATGATTTTATATCTTTATGGAAGGGTTGTGAGGGATTTTTACTCCATAAATAGGTTGTGTCTTCAAAACCCTGAATTTGAAGTGGAGAGGGGAGGTTCATCCAATATCCACAGGGAAAGAATTATTCCCATATATAGAGCTATTGGGCGTTTAAATTCAAGGCAGTTAAGAGAAATTATTTTTAATCTTTTGAAAAAGGTTAATGGGAAAATAGATGAGTTTTTGCCACCTTATATTATAGAAAGGTATTCATTTCCTTTAAGAGAAGATGCCTTAAGAGAGATACATTTTCCGGATTATAGAGAGGATTTTCCCTTTTCCAGAGGAGAATATATGGAGAGGTTGAACTCTTTTTCCACTGACTCCCATAAGCGAATGATATATGAGGAGTTATTTCTCTTTCAGTTGGGCTTGAAATTTGTTGCTAAAAAATTTAAAAGAAAGAGAAAGAATAGAAAGATAGTGGTGGATTTAAATTTAAAAAGGTATCTGGGGAAAATACTGCCGTTTAAACTCACTGAGGCTCAAAAGAGGGTTATGAGGGAAATTGTAAGGGATCTTGAGTCCCCTTATCCAATGAATAGATTGCTTCAGGGGGATGTGGGAAGTGGAAAGACTATAATTGCCCTTATGAGTATGTTAATTGTAGTAAAAAATGGTTATCAGACCGTTTTGATGGCTCCAACAGAAATACTTGCGGAACAACATTTCATAAATTTTCAGAATATGTTGGAAGAAAGAGATGTAGAAATTGCTCTTTTAAAAAGTGGAATAAAGAAAAGGGAAAAGGAAGAAATTAAAGAAAAATTGAGAATGGGCGAAATTAAAATTTTGGTTGGGACTCATAGTGTTTTAGAAGAAGATGTTGAATTTGACAATTTAGGCCTTGTGGTTATAGATGAACAACACAGATTTGGGGTCATTCAGAGGATGAAGTTGTATAGGAAATCTTTATCGCCTGATATAATTGTAATGACAGCCACTCCTATTCCCAGAACCCTTGCCCTTACACTGTATGGAGATCTTGATTTGTCAGTAATTGATGAGTTGCCTCCAAATAGAAGAAGGGTCGATACCTTTCTTTTTTTTGAAAATCAGGTGGAGAATGTCTACAGAATGATAGAAAAGGAACTTGAAATAGGCAATAGGGGGTACTTTGTATTTCCCATTATTGAAGATTCTGAGAAAATGGAACTTAAGAGTTTAATGAGTGGTTTTGAAGAGATTAAAAGGCGTTTTGGTGGATATAGGGTTGATGTTTTGCATGGAAAAATGGGAACCCTTCAGAAGGAAGATGTAATGAGGAAATTTAAAAATGGTGAAATAGATATCCTTGTGTCTACTACAGTTGTTGAAGTTGGTGTTGATGTTGGAGATGCTAATTTTATGGTGATAGAACATGCAGAGAGATTTGGTCTGGCACAACTGCACCAGTTAAGAGGCAGGGTAGGCAGGGGGGGAAGGGAAGGGAAATGTTTTTTAATAGTTCATTCAGTTAAGAATGAAGATTCTCTGGAGAGATTAAAAGTATTTGTTGAAAATTCAGATGGGTTTAAAATTGCTGAAGAAGATATGAGGATTAGGGGTATTGGAGATTTGGGGGGAGTTAAACAGTGGGGTGTGGATGGATTTAAATTTGCAAACATATTAAGGGACAGGGAAATGGTGGAAGAAGTAAGTAATGACGTAGAAAGTTATTTAAAAACAATGAGTGAAATTACGGAAGTGGATGATAAAATTTTGACGGAATTGAAGGATTTTTTTGGGGAGAAAATGAAGTTTTTTAATTGGGGGTAAATTTTATTTTTGTCTAATGGCTGGATTGTTAGTATAATTACCAGATGATTTTGGGAAAGGAGTTTTTATGGTTTTAGATTTAGACATTATAAGAGAATTGCCAAAGAGTGATTTACATGTTCACCTTGATGGATCCTTAAGACTTTCCACACTTATAGAACTTGCAAAGAGGGGTAATCTCTCTTTGCCTTCCTTTACTGAAGAGGGTCTCAGGGAACTTGTGTTTAAAGATAGATATGAAAGTTTAGCGGAATATCTCAAGGGATTTGAATACACTGTTGCAGTATTGCAGAGTGCAGAAAATCTGGAAAGGGTGGCGTATGAGTTGATGGAGGACAATATTAGAGAGGGGGTTAGATATGTTGAGGTTAGATTTGCTCCACAATTACATATAAATGACCATCTCCAATTGGAGGATGTTTTAAAAGCGGTTAATGAAGGATTGAAAAAGGCATGTGATGAATATAATTTGAATCTACCTCCTCATGAGCCTGAGTATAGATATGGAATTATAGTTTGTGCCATGAGAAAGTTTGAAAGTTTTTTTTCCAGTTATTATCACAAATTTTTTTCCGTTCACAAATATTCCAACAAAAAGGAAATATATAGTATGGCATCTCTTGAACTTGCAAAAGGTTCTGTGAAAATAAGAGATGACTATGGTATTCCAATAGTTGGATTTGACCTTGCTGGAGATGAGGTGGGTAATCCGGCAATGGATCACAGGCAGGCCTTTGATTTTGTCCACAGAAATTTTATGAAAAAAACTGTGCATGCTGGAGAAGCCTTTGGCCCTGAATCTATATTTCAAGCCATTTCTGAGTTGCATGCAGATAGAATTGGGCATGGGTATTATCTTTTTGATGTGGACGCTATAACAGATGGTAGAATTGAAAATAAAGAAAAATTTGTTAAAGAACTTATTCAATATATTGCCGATTCAAGGATTACCATTGAAGTATGTCTTACAAGTAATATGCAGACAAATCCCTCAATAGGAAGATTAGATAATCACAATTTCAGAAAGATGCTTGAAAACAAATTGAGCGTTGCCATTTGTACTGACAACAGATTGGTATCAAATACCACAGTTTCAAGGGAATTACAACTTGCCATTGAAAATTTCAACATAGATTTTAAGACTTTGAAGGACATTTTAATATATGGGTTTAAAAGAAGTTTTTTCCCATGTGAATATAGGTTAAAGAGAAAATATGTTAGAAAGGTTATAAACCTGATTGAGAAGATAGGAAAAAGGAGAGGTATCATATCATGAGTGGGACCAAAGATATAAAGGTTTTAAAAAATGGATACATTGTGACCATGAATGAGAATCTGGAGATAATAGAGGGTGATATTTTAATAGAAGATGGAGTTATTACTGGTATTGGGAAATTTGAGACCTCGGTTTCAAATGTGGTAAATTTAAACGGAAGTATTGTCTTGCCAGGTTTTATTCAAACACATATTCATCTATGTCAAACCATATTTAGAGGACTTGCAGATGACCTTGAGTTACTTGATTGGCTTAGGAGGAGAATATGGCCCTTTGAAGCAGCCCACACTGAGGAAAGTTTATTTAAAAGTGCTCTTTTGGGGAGTATGGAACTTCTTTCGGGGGGAACTACTACGATACTCACCATGGAGACAGTAAATCACACCCATGTGGTTTTTGAAGCACTTAAAGAAACTGGACAGAGGGCAATTGTTGGTAAATGTATGATGGATGAGGGGGATAAGGTGCCAAAACCCCTTAAACAGGGTAGAAGAAAGGCAATGAATGAAGTTGAGAAGTTGTATAAAAAATATCACAACAGCGAAAATGGACGACTACAACTTGCAGTTGCTCCAAGATTTGCTCTTTCATGTTCTGATAAATTGATAGAGGATGTGAGGGATTTTTGTCAAAAAAATAGGGTTATAATTCATTCTCATTCCTCTGAAAATTTGAAGGAGATAGAATCTGTTTATGAAGTTAAAGGAATGAGGAATATAGAATATTTTCATAAGATGGGGCTCACTGGGGATATTTTGTATCTTGCCCACTGTATATGGGTTGATGAAGATGAGATGAACATTCTTTCTGAGACAAAGACAAGGGTATTACACTGTCCAGGGTCCAACCTGAAACTTGGTTCAGGTATAGCAATGATTCCAGAGATGCTTGAGAGAGGTATTTCTGTATCTCTTGGGGCAGATGGAGCTCCCTGCAATAATAATCTGGATGTTTTTATGGAAATGAGACTTGCAGGTTTAATACAGTCCATTCGAAAAGGGCCCGGCTTTTTAAAGTCTGAAGATATAGTAAAAATGGCAACAATTGATGCTGCCAGGGCTTTAAGAATGGATGATAAAATTGGGAGCATTGAACTTGGTAAAAAGGCGGATATTGTTATTTTAAAGAGGAAGGATTTGCATTCATTTCCCTATTCAAACATTTATAGCGCCCTTGTTTACAATTTCGGGAGCAGGGATGTGACCATGACCATGGTAGAAGGAAATATTGTTTATGAAAATGGGCTTTTTCCTTCTTTAAATAGGGAAACCATTATTTATGAATGTGAAATTGAGTTGAAAAAGTTGCTTGAAAGGGCAAGAAAATATGAAAAGTAGTAGAAAAAAACCTCTTCTAATTGGAATTTGTGGAGGAACCGGTTCTGGTAAGACTTCCATTGCTTTGATATTGAAGGGAAAATTAGGTGAGTATAATCCCATTATAATTCATCAGGATTCCTACTACCTGGATGAAAAAGATTTGCCACAAAAAATAAAGGAGACTTCCAATTATGACCATCCCGCTGCCTTTGATTGGAAGTTGTTTATTGAACATTTAAGGGATTTGATAAATTTTAAACCCATTGAACAGCCAATTTACAATTTTCATACAAATTCGAGATTGCAGGAGACCAATCACATTGAACCTTCAAATTTGATAATAGTTGAGGGTATTCTCGTATTTCAGGAGAAAAAACTGAGAGACCTTTTTGATATCAAAATATTTGTGGACTGTGATTCCGATGAGAGATTCATTAGAAGGTTAAAAAGGGATGTACTTGAAAGAGGTAGATCACTTGAATCCATAATAAATCAGTACCTTTCAACTGTTAAACCCATGCATTTACAATTTGTTGAGCCTTCAAAAAGGTATGCAGATATTATAATTCCAGAAGGGGCACACAATTTGGTGGCGATTGAAACAATTGTTTCAAGGATACATGGAATTTTAAAAGATTTGTAATCATGAGACCTTCTTTAGTTTTTAGATTAACTGTTATTTTTTTAACTCTGCTGTCTTTTCTTTTTCTTTATTTTTTTATCAGGAAAAATAGGGGGATTTCTTTTAATGAGGGTAGTGTTTCTCTGGTAAAAAACAAAAGGGTTGACGAGGTAGAAAATGGAGTAAGTAGTGGGAAAATTAATTTAAAAAAAGAGATTTCCCCTCTATCTATTCCCAGAAGGGAGAGAGGCCCCATTTATGTTGATAGATACGATATTTTTAGATTCAGGAGAGATAAAAAGTGGATATTTTTGACCTTTGATGGTTGTTCTCTTGACAATTGTGTAAAACCCATTATTGGTATAGTAGAAAAAAAGAGGGTGCCTGTCACCTTTTTTTTAAATGGAACATTTATAGAACACTTTCCAGATTCCTCTAATTTAATTTCAAAATGTGAATTTGTTGAGGTGGGAAATCATTTATATAGGCACGTTCATTTAACTAAGTGGGAAAAATTACACAGACATATTACAAAGGACTATGTTAACAGAGATTTTTTAAAGAGAATGCTCTTAAAAAATGAAGAACTATATTTTAATTTAACGGGAAAGAGGATGAAGAAAATATGGAGGGCTCCTTATGGTGAAACGAATGAGGAAATAGATGAGTGGGCACATGAATTTGGATACACGCATATTTCGTGGACAAGGGATTATGAGTTGGGAGAAACCCTTGACACGTTAGATTGGCTCTATGATGAAAGAGATGAGAGGTATAAAACAAATTTTGAAATTTTGGATTCCATTTTAAATTTTGGAAGGAAAAGAATTTATGGCATAAGTGGTGGAATTGTTTTGTTCCATCTTGGAAGTAAGAGAAAAAAGCCGGTTTATGAAATTTTACCTATATTGATTGATAAAATGAGGAAAAGGGGGTATAAATTTAAATGGGTTACTCAAGGGTTAAAAAATTTATAGAATATATAACTTAACTTTTCTTCCCATTCCTTTATCATTATCAACTCTATGATCAAATTTCTTGGCAAACATCTGGTTTAATTCATGTCTTTTAGATTTAATTAAAGGGAGGATTTAGGGACAGACCTAATCTTGAAAAAAGTGCCAGGCAAGATCCGAGATTTAAAAAGAAAAAGTTACAGGCAAGAGGCAAGGACTTAGGATGGGGACATACCTGAAAATGAGATTAAGAAAAGGGTATCAGGCTAAAAATGAAAATGAAAAAGAAAGAAAAAGTGCCAGACAAGATTTTAGATTTGGGATTGTAAAAAGGTGTCTTAAGAAAAGTGTCAGGCAAGATCTGGATAAAAATAAAAGGTGTAAAAGGTGTCAGGCTAAAATAATCGAATTCCCCTCTACAATCCCCACCATGAGCTTATAGAAGAAAAAGAAGAAATTTTTTGTCTGGCACCATTTGTTTTCATAAATTTTTAGGGGCCTCTGGAAAAGTAAATGGGGAAAGGGTGTCAGGCAGAGGGAAAGGGTGTCAGGCAGAAAATTTAAG
>JAMOQF010000175.1 GCA_027064125.1 Acidobacteriota bacterium | reverse complement strand
CTTATAGTGGTGTCAAAAAGGTGCCAAGCAAAAATATATGGGCTATGTGCGGGGACAGACCTAAATTGAAATGAATGAAATAAAAGAATAAATTTGGGAGAGGTGTCAGGAAAAAGTGCCAGGCATTGAGATGAAAGGTATCAGATGAAATGGTGTCATCATAAAGGAAATAAAAAAGTGCCAGGTAAGTAAGAGGCAAGTAAGAAGTAAGGCAGGTAAGAAGAAAAAGTGGGGGGACAGACCTAAACTTGGGAACTTTAAAAAGTGTCAGGCAGAAAATTCAAGAAAAGTTTAAGGACTTTTAAGGCTGATAAGTAAGAGAAAAAATCTAAAACTGGCAAGGTTAAAAATTTTTCTGGCAGAAATTAACAATTAAGTACATCCCTTTACTTTCCTATAAACCTTTAGGATAGCCTTCAGTAGGCTCTCAGGGGAGGTAAATAGGGAAAGAAATAGTGGCAAAAGTAAAATCTTTTATCAAAAAGCAACTGACTAAGGGAAAAGAAAAAAGTGTCAGGTAGATATAAATAAAGAATAAAAGTGGTAAAATTGAAGTGTTTGATCTTTTAAATTTATTGAAAATTGTTAGTGGTGGTTAAATGTGTGAATTACTGGCTCTTTCTTTTAATCAACCTGTAAGGTTAAGTTTTTCATTTAGAGGTTTTAAAAAAAGGAGTGAAGATAATCCCCATGGTTGGGGATTGGGCTTTTATCCTGATGAATCTGCTTTGATATTTAAGGAGCCCATAAAGGCAAAAATTAGTAAACTTGCCTCTTTTTTAGAAGATTATGAATTTCTCAAGTCCAAAACATTTATTGCCCACATAAGAAAATCCACAAGGGGAGATATATCATTTAGAAATACCCATCCTTTTTTAAGGGAACTTTTTGGTAGAGATTTTGTTTTTGCCCATAATGGAACCATTGAAAAATTTGATGTGTTATCAACAGGTTTTTTTACTCCCATTGGTGAAACTGATTCTGAACATATTTTTTGCCATGTACTGGATTTTTTTTATAAAAATGGAGAGATAAATTGGCAAATGGCAACCTTTAAAAAATTGCATGAGGAATTACTTGAAATTAATAAAAAGGGAAAGATGAATTTAATTTTTTCAGATGGCAATTATCTTTTTTGTTATAGGGATAATAGTGGATATGAAAAGGGCCTTTCATATGTTGAAAGGAAACCACCCTGGAAAGGAGTAAAACTTTTAGATGAGGACTGGATGGTAAATTCTGGCAAAGATAAAAAAGAGAATATTTATGGTTATATTGTTGCTACGAAACCTTTAACGGATGAAGATTGGATAGGTTTTAAGTCTGGCGAGTTAAAAGTTTTTAAAAGCGGGGAGTTAATTTATTCTCAGTAAAATCGTGTTTATTGTTTTTTGCCTTGAAAAAGTCAAATTTTTTATTTATTCTTTCACTCACCATAAGTTTTAATTTGAATAAAGTGTTATTAATCCTGCTTTTAATCTGAAATAGGAGTAAATTATGAAAGGGAGATTTCTTTTTTTTCTCTTAATTTTTCTTTTTATCTTTTCCTTTTCCTTTCCGGAGTCCGAGATGGAAGTCCTTGTGAGAATTCTTATGAAGAAGAAAATCCTTACCGAAAAAGAGGCAAAAGAGGTACTGGGAGAGGTGAGAAAAGAAATTAAAAAGTCAAAAGTTGCTGAAAAAGATAGGACTAAAAACAAAAAGGTAAGTTTAAATAATGCTGAAAGATCGCCTTATTGGTTTGAGAAAATAAAGATTAGTGGTGATTTAAGACTCAGAAATCAGTGGCAGGAAACAGAAAGTAATAGGAGAAATAGGGTAAGGATAAGATATAGATTAAATGGGATTTTGAACGCTGGAAATAGTTTCAAAATAGGTTTTGGCTTTGCTTCAGGTAGTGGCGATCCCAGATCTACAAATGTTACACTTGACAATACCTTTGATACTAAAGATATAAGACTTGATCACGCGTATGTTGAGTATTCTCCAATCAATTATATGTCGTTTTGGGCTGGAAAGTATAAAGGTATTTATTCTTCCTTATGGGAGGTATCTGACTTAATATGGGATGACGATTTAAGACCTGAGGGGGGCGGAGGAAAAATTAGTTTTTCAAATGAAAGATTTTCTCTGAATTTGAATACCGGATTTTTCATATTAAAAGAGAGAAAAAGCGAATCTGATTCATCTATGATATATTTTCAACCACATATTAAAATAAAATTTCCTCATAATTTAGTGATTTCTGGTGCTATATCCTATTACAATTCCCTTGGGGTAAGGGGACATCTATTGAAGTATTCTTCAGAGACGAACACCATCGACAATGGTGTATTGAAATATGATTACGATGTGCTTTCTCCTGAAATTAGCGTGGAGTTTTTAAAAGTAAGTGATCCTATTCCCTATTTTTCTTTTTTTGGGGAATATGTGTATAACACATCACCTGAGAGTGATAATGAGGGTTATCTCGGAGGTATAAAATTTGGTGATAGAAAAGTGAATAAATATGGGAAATGGCAATTTAAATATATGTACAGAAGACTTGAGAGGGACGCGTGGCTTGACACCTTCCCAGATTCGGACAGTTATGGGGGAAGAACTGGAATAAAAGGTCATGAGGTTGTATTTAAATTTGGAATTACAAAGAATCTTATTTTTGGAATTGACTTTTATAGAATGAAAAAGATTAAACTTTTAAAAGATGTAGAGAATCTCCTTCAGACAGATTTTGTCTGGAAATTTTAGAGATTGGATAAAGGTTTAAATTAAAAAAAAATTAATATTATTTTCAAATAAATTATTTAAAACTTCCATTTTTTTAGTAAAATAAAAATGTGAAAAGTATAATTAGAAAAATGGGAGGTTTATATGTTTAAGAGGTCTTTTTTTATTTTTGTTTTTTTAACATTTCTTTTCTCCCTTCTTTTTTCTGCTCAAATGGGAAAATATAAGTATAAAGATTTTGACAGGGCAAAAAGATGTGGGATGTGTCATAGAGAAATATATCAGGAGTGGAAGAGCAGTATGATGGCAAAATCTTTTACTCATGCATGGGATGATGTTGAATATTTTAAACTTGCTTTACCCCATGCTCTGAAATTTTCTAAAGTTGCTGGTGTTAAAGGTGGATGTATTGCGTGTCACTCACCAATAGCATTTCTTACAGGAGATATTCCACCTAAATCTCCAGATAAAAAAACAAGGGCAAATGAAGGGGTTAGTTGTGAAGTATGTCATAGTATTACTGGAACAACAGAAAAAGTGCCATATAATTTTAGTTTTACTGTAAAGCCTGGTGATATCAAACAGGGACCCAGGAAAAATATTGATGCACCCCATGGGGTTTATTATTCAACTTTTTTAAGAAGTCCTGAATTTTGTGCAACATGTCATGATGAGGCGAGCCCATATGGGGCATGGGTAAAAAGTACATATAGGGAGTGGAAAAGTAGCCCCTATGCAAAAGAGGGGGTAAGATGTCAGGATTGTCATATGTACTATGGTCCTGGAAATGTTGCAGGTGGAAAATTCAGAAAAGACATGGCACACCATGTGTTTCATGGGGCTCATTTTAGAAATAAGTTAGCAGGTGCTGTAGATGTTGCAATTTACACGAAGAGAAAAAGAGTTCAAGTGGGAAGAAAAGTAAAACTTAGAGTTGAATTGTTTAATGGAAAAGTGGGACACTATATTCCTTCAGGTTCAACAGAAGAGAGAATGCTCTGGCTTGAGGTATGGGCTATTGATTCTAAAGGGCATAAGTTTTTTATTCCTGTAAGTAAAAAGGGGTTTAAAGGTGAAGATTATACCATCTCAAATTCAAAAATTTTGTCCTATCAGGCAATGGGGAAGATATTAAATATTAAAGGATTTAAGGGGTTAAAAAGAGATGGAGATTTGCCAGATGGAGCGAGAATTTTTAGAAAACCATTTTTAGATCCAGATGGGAATATGACAGTTTGTCAATGGTATACTGCTAAAAATACACTTGTGGATTACAGAATAGGTCCGAGAGAAACCAAAATTGAAAACTATCTCTGGAAAGTGCCAGAGAATATTGCTCCTGGCAAGGTTAAGATAGTAGCAAGTTTATACTATAGTCTTGTACCTTCTTCTGTGGGAAAATTTTTAAAACTTCCCAAATCAGAATATGAACCCATGCTTGTAAATAAAACAGAAATAACATTAAATATTTTAAAATAGGTTTTTGGAGGCAGGAATTTCCTGCCTTCTGCTTTAATTTCACGATGTTATTATTTTTCAAGATTTTTTCACTGATTTTTCTTATCTGGATTTTAATTTTTTTTCTTTTTAGGTTTTTAAGGGAAAGGATTAAGAAAAAATCCCTTGAGAAACTAAAGAGATATTATAATCTGGAAGATCTTTTACTCTATTCTTTAGAGGCAAATTTTTTTGGACAAAAATCTTATGGCTTTAGACAAATTAGAGGAAATGGAGCCCTTGCACTTTTACATGATAAGATTCACTTTTTTTTACTTCTTCCAGATAGAGAAATTATAATTCCCATAAGTAAAATAATTTCAGTGAATTTAAAGAAAAGTTTTCTTGGAAAGACAGTATTTAAGCCCTTGCTTCATGTGGAATTTTTAAATGAGAATGGTGATAGAGATGAGGTGGCGTGGCTTTTAAAAAATCCAGATTTGTGGAGGGTGGAAATAGATAACCTGAGAAAAAATGTATGAAATGGTAGAAGATGTAAAGGAATATAGTGGATATAGAGGGAATGAAAGACCAGTATCTTTTGTGTATAAAAACACATTTTTCGAAGTTGAAGAAATAATTTCAAATTGGAGGGAGCCTGGGGGAAGATTGTTTTTTGAGGTCAAGACCACAAATGGGGAAAAATTTTTGCTTTGTTATTTTGAGGATCTGGATAAGTGGTTTGTGAAATATTAATAACCGTTTTCAATTCCGGTTAACTGCTTTAAAACTTCACATACTTCCTGGGGATTGTTACATCCAATTACGAATCTCTTCCCATTTCTTAGTTCAAGGTCAACAACTTTAAATCCAGAAATATTAAATAGCCATCCCCTCCTTACCTTTTTTATACCCCATCCATAGAAGATATTGGTTTTTGAAGGATTACAACTTAATATGTTTTCAAGGGGAATTCTTTTTTTTATCAATCCTATACCAAAATAAACTATCAATTCTGTTTCGGTTATTGTAATTGTAAGGGAGTAGAATAATAAAAGTATTATCAATATAGAAAATATAAAAAAACCCTTCAGGAAGGGGGATCCTCTGAGAAAAAGTAAGACAACAAGGGATGCAAAAATCCCGAAAAAAACATTCATGAAACTTGTTTGAGTATCTTCATAAATAATCATTTTTAATTCATTATAATTATAAAATTTGGTAGTGTCAACTTGATTGTGCGATGCTTTTTAATATCTCCTTTCAGAAGAGAAAAAAATGGTGAATAGTAAAAAACTTTAGGCTTCTTATGAGTTAAATGAATTTTGTGTCTGATAAATAGAATTTATTAAATAAACTAAAAAAAGAAGTTTTCAATTTTTACATAAGATTTTTTCATTTCATGTTTCATGCCTGACACCTTTTTTGCAAGTTTAGGTCTGTCCCCCCTCGTCCTCTCATTTTTGTCCGGTAATTCCCAACACCATTTTATTTTATTTAACTTATCTGACAATTAAACAAAATTAAGATAATATCACCTCATCAAATTCTTTTATAACTATAATAACTATATTAAAAATTTATGTTTAGGTCTGTCCCCATAACTTTTCTTTTATTATTTATCAACTTTTCTTTCACTGTCGAGATAGTGTTTTGCAAGCCCACATGTCCCAGTTTCTTTATATCCTTTTGCCATGCTTAAACCAGTTTCCTTCATGGTAATTACAACTTCATCAAAACTTATTCTGTGTCTTCCATCTGAAAACAGGGAATAGGTAGCAGCCTGTAAAGCCCTTCCAGCAGCAAAGGCATTTCTTTCAATACAGGGTATCTGAACATATCCTTCAACTGGATCACATGTAAGTCCAAGGTGATGTTCCATTCCTATTTCAGCAGCATATTCTACTTGAGTTACCGTTCCACCAAGTAGTTGAGTTGCTGCAGCAGATGCCATCGCGCAGGCGGTACCAATTTCACCCTGACAGCCAACTTCAGCACCTGAAATGGAGGCGTTTTCCTTTACAATGTTTCCAATTAATCCCGCCGTAGCCAGTGCCCGTAATATAATATTTTCCTTAATTTTATGGCTTTTCTTTAAAAAATATAAAACTGCTGGCAAAACCCCGGAAGATCCACAAGTAGGAGCAGTCACAACCACATTTGCAGCGGCATTTTCCTCAGCAACTGCAAGTGCATAGGAAGATACAAGACCAAAGGATTTGAGAAAAGGACCTGAATCCTTTGCTCTTACAAAATAAGATCTTGCCTTTCTCTGTAAATGAAGTGATCCAGGTAAAACACCTTCATTTTCAAGTCCCCTTTCTATTGTCTCAACCATTTTACTCCATACAATTTTTAAATATTCCCATATGGATTTACCCTCATATCTTTCAACGTATTCCCATAGGGTTAGATTTTCTTTTTCGCACCAATTCAATATATCGTCCATTTTTACATATGGATAAATGGATTCTGGTGGAGCATTAAAATCTTTTTCATCCCTGATTGTCCCACCACCAACTGAATAAACAATCCAATTACCTTTAGAACGATTTTTTTCATCGAGACACTCAAATTTCATCCCATTGGGATGAAGAGGTAAAAAGGTTTCTGGCTTCCAAAGAATTTCACATTTAATACCCTTTGAATTAAAAAATTCCATAAGCGTAATATCGGTAAAATGCCCCTTTCCCGTGGCTGCAAGACTTCCATAAAGTGTAATTCTTACCCTCTCACACTTTTTCCCATACATTTTAAAAAATTTCTGTGCCGCAAAGTGTGGTCCCATTGTATGGGAAGAAGATGGGCCATGGCCTATTTTGAAGATCTCTTTTATGGATTCCATAAAAAACTCCTGAAAAACCTACACCCAGATGATAACAAAAAGTAAAAATTTCTAAAAAGAAAAATCTAAAAAATTATTTTTTAAAATCAATCCTGAAATTTTGCAGTGTAAAATTAATTGTGTCAGGAAAAGGTTTCCTTTTGGGGAGTGAAAAGGGGACAGACCTGTATGGCGCCATTTGTTTCCAGAAATCTTTAGATGGCTTTTAGGATGGCAAGCAAGAGAGGGTGGCAAATAAAAGAAGAAACTAAATTCTGGAAAAGATAAAATCCTTTAATAAAAGCCAACAATTAAATAAGTTCCCTTTTTATCCTTATAAACCCTTAAGGAGGTATTTGAGAGAAAATGAAAGATGAAAAGGGGGTAGTTGGGTGGGGACAGACCTAAAAATGAAAAACGTCACG
>JAMOQF010000174.1 GCA_027064125.1 Acidobacteriota bacterium | reverse complement strand
AAGTTGGGGACAAGGATAAATCAGATAAATACATGTCAGAGTTTATTTTTCATTTAAAAAGTGGGAAAAAGTTAGAGGAAGAAAGGAAAGAGATAGAGAAAAAGAGAAATGAAATTTTAAAAAAGAAAGGGAGATATTTTAAGTATAAAAAAGATTACTACGACTTTTTACTTGAGGATTAAAAAAAGGTGTAAGGCTAATAGGTAAGAAAGTTAAAGTAAATTTTTCCCTATAATCCTTTAAAAGTCATTTCCTGAAAATTTTTTAAATTTTCCTTTTTTTATAAAGAATTTTTTCCAAAGTTGTAATATTTCTATACTGCTATAATTTATCCTTTACTTTTTATTTTCTTTATTTTAGCATTAATTTTTTATTTAATGTATGCTCCCTTAAGGTAATAATAATGTGCTTTTTCCAAGTGTAAGATTTTTAAAAAATAATAATAAGAGTTGTAAATGTCTTCTGAGAAAGTTAATTATATAGTAATTTTTATTTTTTTTACTTTTTTAAACATTCTTTATTTTTTAACTGGCGGAAAATTTTATTTTGAACATATAAATTATTTCTGGCAGTTTTTAGATGTTAAATATCTGAAAAATGATCTTTTAAGGGGAATTTTTTATCTTCATATACAACCGCCTTTTTTTAATTTGTTTACTGGCCTTTTACTCAAGAATCCTTTTTTACCTCCTTCTTTTCTTGCCTTATTTTGCTTTTTGGTGATTGGATTTTTTACTGTTTTATTGTTCTATAAAATTCTTATCTTGCTTGAAGTTGGGGAAAACATATCTCTTATTTTTTCACTTATTTTCCTTTTAAATCCATCTTTTTTAATGTACGAAACTTTTTATTTTTATACGCTACCAGTGATATTTTTACTGATTTTATCACTTTATTTGTTAATAAAATTTTTCGAAAGCGAACGAATCATCTTTTTAGATTTATTCTTATTCTCCTTTTTAGTACTTTCTCTTATAAGAAGTATTTTCCATGTGATTTTTTTCACCATTTTTTTTCTAATCTTTTTTAATTTTGAATCCTCAAAAAGAAAAAAGATTTATAAACGAATAGGAATTACAATTTTTGTTTTATTTCTGTTTTATTTGAAAAATTTCCTACTTTTTAATACTTTTTCCACTTCTTCGTGGTTTGGTATGAACTTTGCGAAAGTGTTTGTACTCTATTCAGCGAAAGAAGAGAGGATAAAAGCCATGAAGGAAAATGATGGATGTATTTTTTATATTATACATCCATTTTCACCCCCCTCTTCATATCCACGGAAGTATCTTGTATTACCTGATAAATACAAATGTATCCCTGAACTTTCTGAAAAAAATAAAACTTGTGGATGGGCAATAAATTTCAATTACTTTCCATATATCAAATTATCAAAAGCATATATGGAGAAGTATTTCAGAGCAGTTTTTTTATATCCAAGATGGTACCTAAGGGGGGTTTTAAAATCCTTTGATTTTTTCTTGACGCCGGCTTATTTTACTTATCAGATGAAAGTGAAGGGAGGTACTATTAAATTGCTTATTAATATTTTTAATAAAATTTATTTGAAATTTCCATCTTCGTTGGGAGTGTGGGGGGGAAAAGAGAGGGATAGAGATAATTATTATATGAAGTTTATCATTTTTCCTTTTTTTTTATTTTTTGTTTTCTTTACTTTCCCGATATTTATTTTTAATTTAAGAATAGAAAGTGTTTTATGGAAAAAGATGATTTTAATATTTATCTTTTTTACAATTGTCTATGTTATGTATGTTGGAATTCTTTTTGAGTGCGGAGAGAATAATAGATTTAGATTTATAACACATGCTTACTATTTAATCATATGGGCTGTTTTTATAAAGAATATGAATTATGTTGCAAAAAAGTGTTCAGAAAAAATAAAAATTAAACGGTATAGCAATAAATGAAGTAGAAAAATTCCATGAAGTAAAAAGGTGTTAAAATAATTCCGAAAAAATTATAAATTACTTCCCGAAAAGTTTTTCCCATTTATCTTTTAAATCCTTAAAGAGATTGACTTTTTGAAGGGTCTTTTTTAGAAGTTCTGGATTTTTGAGGAAAGTTCTAAAAAAAATTATATTTGAAGTTTTTACATAAGCCATGAATGGATTTTCCATGGCATCTGGATCGAGGGCGAGGAGTAAATCTCTTGCCTTTTTTTCTATTCCTAAATTTAAAATCACATGGCTTCTAACTAAAATTTTACTTATATATTCTTTTACTACATTTAATGGATTATCCACCACATTGTTGTGTCCTGGAAGGAATTTATAATCTGAAAGATTTGCTATTTTTTCAATTGTCTGGCAGTAATTTGTATAGTTGTCATATTTTCCTTTAAGTGTTTTAAAGTCAAGATCCAGAAGGGGAGTTTGAAATATTCCGGGAAGTACCACATCTCCACAAATTGCATAATTTTTATACAGGTATACATAATCTGTTTGAGAGTGCCCCGGACAATGTACTGCCTTTATGGGAAGAGAACTTTTTTCAAGGTATTTTTCCATAACTTCAAATCTTTTTGGAGTTTTTATGTGTTTTCTTAAAATCCTCATTATATCCACCAGGTCTTCCACTTCCTTTTTTGTAAATCCCTCACTTTCCATATATTCCTTTATAAATTTTAATCGAGGAATATCACTTTCAAGTTTTACTATATCGAGTTCAGGTATTAGGAGTGTGGCATCTGTATTTTCTGAAAACCAATATGCCATTCCAAAATGGTCCTGATGAATATGGGTAAAAATTAAATATTTTACCTCCTTGTATGGGAATTTGTTTTTAAAAAATTCCTCTGCCTCCCTTGTTGGGGGGCCACAGTCAAAGAGTACACCTTCACCATCTATTTTTTCATAGTAAAAATGAACGTCACCAACTGGATAGGGTGTGGGAAGTGTAAATTGTTCCATAGTTATCCTGGAAATAAAAAAGGGCAACACTTTTTAAGAAGTGTTACCCTTTTCTTTTAAAAGATTTTTTTAAAAGAAATATTTTTCCTCTTCTGAGGCTTTTTCAGCAAGTCTTCTTCTTGATTTTAGGAGTCCTGTAGCATCATATTTTGTAAATCTTCTAATTCCGCTCATGAGCATTGTGAGATTGTCTCCCTCTTCCACATAGTGTGCTGCTTTTCTCCCTGCAGTTCCCACTCTTTCTGAAGTCATAAAGGCAATTGATTTTACAACATCTTTAAGAAGTGTTGCCTTCTCATCATCTGCCTTTCCAAGCATTTTTTCAGCCCTTAACATTGCGCTTTCAAGGGCAAATATCTGAATTATCATATCTGCAAGTTGGAGGAGAATTTCCTGCTCAAATTTAATCTTATCCATATATTTTTGAACTGCTGAACCTGCGATGATTAGAAAGAGTGTTTTCATATTTTTAAGGAGTAATTTTTCCTTTGCAAATGGTATGGATTCATCTATTTCATCAAAGGATGGGGTCATAAGGGATTCAAGTGCCTTCATGGCCTCCTTGGTAAGGGGTAATTCGCCCTTCATTGCCCTCTTTAGAAGCATTCCTGGTATCAGATATCTGTTTATTTCATTTGTACCTTCAAATATTCTGTTAATCCTTTCATCTCTATAAAATCTCTCTGCTGGGTATTCTGCTATAAAGCCATATCCACCATAGGTTTGAATGACTTCATCCACAACTCTCCCCAGAACTTCAGAACAAAATACCTTTGATATTGAGCACTCAATGGCATATTCTTCGATACCCTTGTTGTGAAGATCGTAGTAATCTGGTGCGTCTTTTGGAATTGTGGCAATTTTTTTATCAAGAAGTCCTGCAAGGCGATATACAACAGATTCTGCTGCAAAGAGATCACTCACAATGTCTGCAAACTTCTCCTTGATGGCTCCAAATTTTGCAATGGGCATCTGAAACTGCTGTCTCTGATTTGCATATTTAAGGGCTTCTGAAAAGGCATATTTTCCGGCCCCTGTAACTGCTGCACCAAGCTTAAATCTTCCCACATTTAAAATGTTGAAGGCAATTTTGTGTCCTTTACCTATTTCTCCGAGGACATTTTCCACAGGTACCTTAACATTGTCTAAAATTAACTGGCATGTGGAAGATCCCTTAATTCCCATTTTCTTTTCTTCTGGACCAAGGGATATTCCCTCAAAGTTTTTCTCAACTATGAATGCTGCAAAATCTTTTCTGTCCACTTTGGCAAAAACAAAGAATATGTCAGCAAATCCGGCATTAGTAATAAACTGTTTTGTTCCATTTAAAATGTAGTATTTACCATCTTCACTTAAAGTTGCATTTGTTTTGATATTTAGTGCGTCAGTTCCTGCACCTGGCTCTGTTAGTGCATATGCTGAGATGTATTCACCGGTGGTAATTTTTTTGAGATATTTATCCTTTTGCTCCTTTGTCCCATAGTAGATAAGGGGTAAGGTGCCAAGTCCGGTGTGTGCTGCATATGCCACGGAGAAGGATCCACCGGGTCCCATCTTTTCCATAACAAGCATCACAGTTGCCTTTTCAAGTTCCATACCATCATATTCTTCTGGGGCATCCATTGCAAGTAATCCCAGTTCTCCACACTGTTTGAGAAGTGAGGTTGTGACTTCAAAATTTTGTGCATCAATTTCCTCTATTCTGGGAAGAACCTCATTTGTGACGAAATCTTCGGTCATCTCAGCAATACTTTTTTGCTCCTCAGAAAAATCTTCCGGGGTAAAAATATCCTCCGGCTTTGTCTCAGAAATTAAAAATTCTCCACCCTTGGGTAGGTTTTCACTCATTTATCACCTCCAAATTATTACATTTTTTCAAAGATTCCAGCGGCTCCCATACCTTCACCTATACACATTGTAACCATTCCATATCTCACATTTCTTCTCTTCATTTCGTGTAAGATGTTTGCAGTAAGTTTTGCACCTGTGCATCCCAGTGGATGTCCCAGTGCAATTGCACCACCATTTACATTTATAATGGATTCATCAAGTTCAAGTTTTCTTATGCAATATAGGGATTGGGCGGCAAAAGCCTCGTTTAATTCAATAAGTCCAATGTCTTTAAGGGAAAGACCTGTTAGTTTTAAAATTGCGGGAACTGCGGCGGTGGGGCCTATTCCCATTATTTCAGGTGGCACGCCCTTTGATGTGTATCCCACAAATCTTGCCATTGGATCCTTTCCTATTTTTTTGAGGAATTCTTCTGAAACCACCATTGAAACTGCTGCCCCATCACTCATCTGGGATGAATTACCTGCTGTAACAGTTCCCCCCAATTTGAAGACGGGTTTAAGTTTTGAAAGGGCTTCCATACTTGTATCAAATCTAACACCATCATCTGTATCAACAATTTCTTTTTCCCTTACTATTTTTCCCCTTTCATCCAGTTTTACCCTTTCAACTTCAACCGGAATTACCTCTTCTTTGTGTTTTCCCTCTTTTATTGCTTGAGCAGCCTTTTGATGACTTTTAAGGGCAAACATATCCTGGTCTTCCCTGCTTATCCCAAACCTTTCTGCCACAATTTCTGCTGTTATACCCATTGATGTGTAAACTTCAGGGTAATCTTTTACAAGATCTGGATTTGCACTAAACTTATTTCCCCCCATGGGGACCATGGTCATACTCTCTGTTCCCCCTGCTATTATGCAGTGGGCAAAGCCTGCCATAACTCTTTCTGCTGCAAGGGCTATGGCCTGCAAACCTGAAGAGCAGAATCTGTTAATTGTCATGGCAGGGACTTCGTAGGGAATTCCTGCCTTAAAGGCTGCTATTCTTGCCACGTTCATCCCCTGTTCTGCTTCAGGCATTGCACATCCCAGAATAATATCTTCTACTTCATTTGGATCTACACCTGTTCTTTCCACAATGCCTTTTATAGCAATTGCCGCAAGGTCATCGGGCCTCACAGTTGCAAGTTTCCCACGTTTTGCTTTACAAATTGGAGTTCTAACCGATTCTAAAATATATGCTGTTTTCATTTTTTCCTCCTATTAGTTTCTAAGGGGTTTACCCTTTTTAAGCATGTGTTGAATTCTTTCCAGGGTTTTCTTCTGTCCACAGAGTTTTAAGAATGCTTCCCTTTCAAGATCAAGTATATATTCTTCAGTAATTAGTGTTCCTGCGGGAACATCACCGCCTGTTATCACATCTGCAAGGATTTGTCCCATATACTCTTCATATTCTGTTATAAATTTTCCATGTTTCATGTTAAACAATTGACTCTTAATTGTTGCTGCTATATTTCTACCGGGAGCTTTGAGATCGGTTTTTGGCTTGTCAGGCCTGTAGTTTCTTGCAAGGGCAAGAACTTTTTGTTTCGCATCGTATAGTAGATTATCTGGGTTCATTGTTATTGAGTCCCCATGCCTCATATACCCCATGTCAAATAATTCTGCAGCGGACATGGAAACCTTTGCAGTACCTATATTCATAAAATATTTTACTATAAATGGCTGTACATCTGTGTTGTATCTCTTTGCCATTTCAATTGCCCTCACGCAGAGTTCCTTTGTTCCTCCACCTGCCGGGATAAGTCCAACACCCATTTCCACAAGTCCCATGTATGTTTCTGCAAGGGCATTTATTGCATCTGCGTGGAGACAAAATTCGCATCCACCACCCAGTACCATGTGAAATGGTGCTGCAACCACAGGAACCCTTGCATATTTGATTCTCATAGATGTTTTCTGGAAGTTTTTAACCATGAGGTTTATATCATCCCATGCCCCTTCAGCAATAGCAGTTGCAAGGAGCATTAAATTTGCCCCTGCTGAAAAGGTTTTCCCCTGGTTTCCTATTACAAGTCCTACCCCTTCCCTTTCAGCCCTATCTACTGCTTTATTTATCATTGAGAGTATTCCGCCCCCAACTGAATTCATCTTTGAATGAAATTCAATCAGAAAAACACCATCTCCCATGTCTATTATTGAGGCATCTGAATTTTTTTCAACTTCCCTGTTTTGATGTTTCAGAATTTCTATACTGATTACAGTGGGATCCATGGGTACTTCTTTGTACTCTTTGTTCACTATATCCCAATAGTATTTTTTACCATTTTCAAATTTGTAGAACCTTTCAATTTCCTCAAGCCCTTCAGGAAGTTCAATGTTTTCTTCTTTACATCTCTTACAGAAGTATTTGACCCCAATTGCATCAAATATTTCAAAGGGACCCAATTCCCAGTTAAAACCCCATTTCATTGCATTATCTACATTTACTATATCATCTGCTATTTCGGGAATTCTTCTGTAGGAATATAGCAGTGTGTCCCTCAGATTTCTCCATGCGAAGAGGGCTGCCTTATCCTTATTCTGAATGAGTGTCTTTAATCTGAGTTTGGGGTCGTCAATCATTTTCACCGATTCAACAGATGGAAATTTAGGCCTTGTTGCCTTTACATATTCATCTTTTTTATAATCGTAGAAATAAATTACACTTTTACCATTTTCTTTTTCTTTTTTATAAAAACCTATCCCTGTTTTATTTCCAAGGTGTTTTCTGTCAACAAGTTTTTGAACAAAATCCGGAATCTGAAATATTTCTCTACTTTCATCATTTACAAGAAGTTCATAGGAATTTTTACCAACATGAACCAGTGTGTCTATTCCAACTAAATCACATGTTCTAAATGCTGCACTTTTTGGACGTGCTGTTGGAGGTCCTGCAACTGCATCCACCTCTTCAATTGTCATTTCCATCTCAGTCATAATTTTAAAACAGTTAAATATTGAGAATACCCCAATTCTATTTGCCACGAAGTTTGGGGTATCCTTTGCATAGACAATACCTTTTCCAAGTCTGTTTTTGGAAAAGTGAGCAATTTTCTCAACCACCTCTGGAAGAGTGTATTTGCATGGAACAATTTCCATGAGCCTCATGTATCTTGGTGGATTAAAGAAGTGTGTTACCAGAAAGTGTTTTTTCATATCCTCTGGCATAACCTCTGCCATCTCATTTACTGAGAGTCCGCTTGTGTTTGTACTTACAATGGTACCTGGAGTGTAATTGGGTATTATTTTTTCTTTAAAGAGTTGCTTTTTTATGTTCATGTTTTCAATAACAACTTCAATAATCCAGTCGCACTCCTTTAATTTGGAGATGTCATCTTCAAGGTTTCCAATTTCGATGAGTTTTGCATATTCAGGCAGGTAAAAGGCAGCAGGTTTTGATTTGAGAGCCCTTTCAAGTCCCATCTGAGCAAATTTGTTTCTAAATCTTTTGTCTTCCATTGTGAGACCAGCTTTTTTGTCTTCTTCAGAGAGTTCCTTTGGAACAATGTCAAGAAGCAAAACATCCATTCCAGCGTTTGCGAGGTGGGCGGCAATGGTGGAACCCATTACTCCCGCACCAATTACTGCAATTTTCTTAAAGTCTTGCATTATAACCTCCATGTTTATTCATTTTTTTTATTATCAAAAGGTACCCTTCCAATATATGGGTTATCTGAACTTTCGTCATAGAGATTTTCTATGAAATCTTTATATTTTGCATAGATTACTCTCCTTTTTAATTTAAGTGTTGGGGTTAATTCCCCGGTTTCTATGTCAAATTGTTTACATAAAACCCTATATTTTTTAATAGTTTCGTAGCGGGCAAGTTTACTGTTTACAAGTTTTACCCTTTCTCCATAGAGTTTTATAACTTCCGAGTTATGCACCAGATCTTCCATATCAAAGAAACTTATTCCCTTATCTTTAGCCCATTCTATTAATCTCTCAAAGTTGGGGACAATTAGCGCCACAAGGTATGGTTTTCTGTCTCCATACACATAAGCCTGGGATATATATTTGTCAAGTTTTATAAGGTTTTCTATAGGTTGTGGTGCAATATTTTTACCCCCTGCAGTTACTATTAATTCTTTTTTTCTGTCGATAATAAAAATGAATCCATCTTCATCTATTTTTGCAATATCTCCAGTTCTAAACCAACCATCTTTAATTACTTTTCTTGTTTCTTCAGGGGCCTTGTAATATCCCTTCATAACCATTGGTCCCTTCACTAAGAGTTCGCCATCTTCCTCTGTTTTAACTTCAGTTTTATCAAATACGGTTCCAACGGAACCAAATTTAATTTTGTCATATGTATTTATACAGATTGCCGGACTTGTTTCAGTAAGTCCATACCCCTCAAAGATTGGAAGTCCCACAGACCAGAAAAATTCATTTACTTCCTTCCCGAGGGGTGCACCACCTGAAACAAAAAATCTAATTCTTCCACCAAGGGTTTCTTTTATCTTTTTAAAGATTACCGCATTTGCAATTTTCCATAAGATTTCATCAATACCTGGAGATTTTTTGTAGATGTATTTTTTATAAACATAGTTTTTACCAATGTTTACAGCTTTGTGAAATAAACTTTTTTTTATATAATTCATATTGTGTACATCTTCAAAAATTCTATGGTATATCTTTTCAAACAGTCTTGGTACAGATATCATCACAGTTGGCCTTACTTCTTTTATATTTTCGGGAACCTTTTCGATGCTTTCTGCATATGCAATTGAAAGACCAACCATTATTCCAATGTAATAGCCAACGGTTCTTTCAAAGGAATGGCTTAATGGAAGGAAACTTAAGTAGATGTCATCAGAGGAAAGAAATTGGGTTTTTTTAATTCCCAGGTAGGCATCCCACAAAAGATTTGCATGTGTCAACATTACCCCCTTTGGGACACCAGTGGTCCCTGAAGTGTAAATTATGGTTGCAAGATCCTCTAAAGTGACCTTATCAAGTTCCCCTAATATTTCCTTTTTTTCTTCATTTGCGAGTTCCTTTGAGATTTCAGCAAGTGATGAAATGTGTTTTACAGGCAGTTTTTCATCTGCCTTAATTCCTTCAAAGGAATATATATGTTTAATATGTTCTAATTTATCTTTTATTTCTGGAAGTTTTCTATATTGGTTTTGTGTGGAAACAAAAATTGCCTTTGCCTCACAGTTGTTTAAAATATATTCGATTTGTTCTGGTATGTTTGTGGCGTAAATGGGTACCACAACTGCTCCAAGCATATGACAGGCCATATCACTTATTGCCCAGAAGTGGCTATTTTCAGCTAAAATTGCTATCCTATCTCCTTTTATAACCCCATCATTTCTGAGTCCTCTTGCCACTTTGAGTGCGTAATTGAAAAATTCACTGTAGGTCATGGAATGGTAGATTCCATCTTTTTTAAACATAAGTGCAACTTTTTCTCCAAACTTTTCGGCCTGGGTTTTTAGAAGATGGCCAATTGATTGATATTTAAGTTCACTTTCCATAACTTAATCCTTTCTCTTTTTCATCCGTTAAAGATTATACCTGAAATTACACCTAAAGTGAAAAATTTTTTAAGTTCCATTTTATTTTCAAAATAAAATAATTCTGTGAAGAGTATCACAAGGGGGGAGATCTTCCCCCACTTGAAGGTGTTATTGAGCAGAGAGGATTATAAAATAATCAACTTGCTGATTTGACGGTGGATTTGTATCGTAAGCAGAAACAAAGACATAGTAAGTTCCAGGAGAAAGATATAGATTTTTTATTTCTTCATTTGAGTAATCAGGAGTGTTTGAATAGGCAATTACATCGTTTCCATCGTAAATATAGAGGTCAAGATCTACCGATGAGGAAGAACTTCTCAAGTAAATATTAAATATTTCGCCATCTGTATTGAATTTGTAGATATCTTCAATATCATCTGTATAACTTCCCACCTCAACAGAAATATCTCCATCTTCATTTGCACTTGTGGAACCATTAACTTTTGCTGGTGGGACGACTTCCATTGCCTGTTGTAGGTTATTGTTTGGCTCTATTTCATTAAAGTCATTGATGTTTCTTATCTGTTCTACTTCCACTGGAAAATTTGAAAGCATTCCCCTGTCGTCAATTAGTCCCATCACACTTATGTTTGCTCCTTCTGTGCTACAGGCAACCGTTAGCAATTCCCTTACATCATTCTGGAGATTAAAAATGTCAGACACATATCTCACATATTTTTCGTGGGGAGAAAGTTGTATTATATTTGAATAATATAAACCAGAAGAACTTATTGAAAAAGAAAGGGAGACATCAATTGTCATATCTGATGTGTTTAATATTGAAAGGGCAGATTTTAAATTTTTATCGGGCATATATATTATTGGAAGGTAAAAGGTTTTGTTTGCTGGTGAAGCTGGAATTGATACAACGGATAGGAGATTATCCTCTTCATCTGTATATTCATATGCTCCAGTGAGCAGGACATTGGGATTATTTACAGTAATGGTTGCATATCCCGCCTTTATGTTGGGTGATGTATTGGATGTGCTTAAATATTCAGATTCACCTGGTCCAAGTTCTTCTGAAATGGAGGTGAAAGATCCAAAATCTTCAAGGTCCAATTGCCAGGGATTTCCAGATTCATCAAAAAAATCAATTGTAAAATTCAGTACTTCTTTTGATGTATTTATTATAACTATTGATGTCGTATAGCCTCCACCATCTGCAATTTGTGGGAAGTAATAGGTATATGTTGCCTTTTTGTTTGATGTGTCGTGGCAGTACTTTGAAGGCATGAATCCGGCAAATTTATCTCCATCCTGAATTAATCCCATACAGGTAAATGGTAGTGGGGTACCCTCTACATTTTTCAGATGTAGTGTTATTGCCCCCTCAGAGTCTGTGAGATCCGGAAAAAGGGAATCATCTGTTATATATCTTGGAAAATGTTCTCCGGACATGAGGTCAATTGGAGTTGAAAGGGAGTTAAGTACGTATCCATCTTCATCGTAACAGGATATTGATAGAGAGCCTTCCAAATCGGAAATATTTACAATGGAAATAGCAGTATTTAACTGGTCCTCTGTGGAGTGTAATAGTGGAAGGGTGTATTCGGTTGAAACCCCCATGGCGGGTACACTTACTTCTGTGATTAGGTTTCCCGATTCATCTTCAAGTAAATATGTTGCAGTTCCATTTATGTAATCATTTTCTGAGGTAAGAATAGCAAATCCCACATCTATATTTGTTGAATCTGAAGTGGCTTGAAAAAATATCATGGACTTTGATTCTACTGTAAATGACAGAGATGTAAGAGATGTATTTTCGATTTTTACCGACCAGGGAGCAAATCCGCTCTGAAAAAAGTTTATTGTTACATCTGCATCTGTATCTCCTGTATTGGTTATTATAAAATTTGTGGTATAACCTCCTCCAACTGCAATCTGAGGAAAATAGAGATTTGTCTGGGAAAAGGTAAAAAGGGATATTGAGGACAAAATTGCCAAAAATAAAAATAATTTAAATTTCATTTTACTCTCTCCTCATATGGTTTTTAGTTTACATATAAAAATATATCAATTTTTAGAAAAAAATAAAAGTTCTAATTCCCATGAAAAAAAAGTTTTTTCTATTATTGTCGGGATAAAGGGAATTTAAAATTAGTTGTGAATTAAAGGAAAGAAACAGATTGTTCCATACTTTAATTTTGTAGTAAATTTCACTTATTTTTTCACAACTTTTCCCATATCTATCGGGAAATCCCAAAAAGATCCCTAAACCTATTTCATCCTTTTCTCTTTTCCACATTTTACCCTTTAGATTTGTTCCAAATGAGATAACTTTTTTTATACCCTCTTTTTTCCCGGAATTTTTACCAGTTCTAAAAAAGATTCCAAAGTTTTCAAATTCCCCGTCTAAATTCATTCCGAATCCAGTTTTTTTCATGCTATTTTTCCAGACAAAGGTTCTGAAGTTAAATTTTTTTATATTCACTTTTACTTGAGTGGAAATGAATTTTCCTTCAAACCTATGGTTTTTGTATCTTTCTTCACTTATTAGAAGTGTGTTTATGTAGATGTTTTTAGTTATCTTTTTTTCCAAATCCATTCCCATTGCATTGTCTGGCATATCTATGGAGATATTATATTTAAAGGGAGTGGTGAAGAATTGGGTAGTTTCATCATTTGCAAATTTATTCTGGTCCAGATAATTTGTGGGGTCAAGTTTGCCAGCACTTATTGTTAAGTTATTTGAAAAAATTTTTTCTAAATAGAGTTCTGTTATTTTTACATTAAAATTGGTATCTAAAATGTCTTCATTTACATTGGCGGAAATCATGTCATTTATATTTTGGAACCCTTTCCCTTTTCCATTTTCAAAGTGGATGAAAAGAGAAAAATTTCTATTTAAGTTGGCAGAAATTTCAAGATCTGTGGAAAAGGAGTGTTTTAGCCTTTTTTTATCTTTTAAAGATAGTTGTGAAAATATAGTTATATCTCCATTTACAGAAAATGTGTTTTCCCATAGATTGCTATTTTTCGGAAAAAAATTTATGGAAAATAGAGAAATTGCAAAGAGATATGTTAGTAAAACTTTTTTAATCATGAGTTTCTCCTCACAAAATTTAGGATAACTAAAATAATTAGTTAAAACTAACTTGTCAATAAAAAAATCAAAAAAAGTCAAAATCTGATAAAATTCTTTCTAAAATATTATAATAAGAGGTGTTTTTTTGAGAAGATTGGGAATATACACAAACATTCCCTTTTGTAAGAAGAAATGTTCCTTCTGTCACTTCATTACCGCCCCCTTAAGGTTTCCTGTTGAAAGATATATCTCTGCCCTTATAAGAGAAATTAAAACAATTTCCCCTTTTTTAAAGGGATATAAGGTTGACACCATCTACTTTGGAGGTGGAACTCCCTCTTCAATATCCGTTGAATTTCTTTTAAGGATAATAGATGCAATTTTTGAAAATTTTGTGGTGGAAAAAGATTTCGAGTTAACTGTTGAGGTAAATCCAGAGGACCTATCCGAAAAATTTTTAAAAAAATTGGTAAACTACGGTGTAAATAGAATAAGTATAGGAATTCAAAGTTTTTCAGAATATGTTTTATCCAATTCTGGAAGGGTAGTTCCAGATTTTGATTTATTGTGGTATTTAATTGAAAAATTTAAAAATGTTATTAATTTTAATCTGGATTTTATTATTGGACTTTCTGGTGATTCAATTGAAATATGGGAGGAAAACATTTCCCTTCTGGAAATGTCTGGTATAAAGCACATTTCCCTTTACATTCTTGAACTTCACAGGGGTACACCTCTATTTCGATCCCTTAAAAAAGGGGAGATTTCTTTGCCAGAAGAAGATGAAATTGTGAATATTTTTGAGTTTGTTTCTGGTGAACTTGAAAAATATGGATTTTTGAGATATGAAATATCAAATTTTGCGAGAGAAGGTTTTTTTTCAAGACATAATCTTAAGTACTGGAATAGAGAAAATTATATTGGATTTGGCTCTTCTGCCTCTTCTTTTTTGTCCCCCTATGCTATTTCAAATTCAGGTTATGTTAAGGATTATATTAAAATGGTAGAGACAAATGGATGTGATTTTTCTATCGTTAAAAAATACAACTTATGCGATGAAATTTTTGAGTACTTTATGATGGGGATGAGAAAGGTTGAAGGAGTTAATTTAAAGGAGATGAAAGATAAATTTGGAATTGATTTTTATGGACTACTTTTTGAAAATATTAATTTTTTTGTTGAAGAAAATCTTCTAAAAATTGATAATGATAGGTTAAGTTTTACCAATAGGGGATTCTGGGTATCAAATTTGATACTTTCTGAAATCCTCTCAATCTGGGAGAAAATATGTGTGGAATAGCAGGTATATTTTTATCTAAAGAAGGAAATGCTGCCGATTTGATCTCTCTTTCGCTTTTTTCTCAACAACATAGAGGGCAGGAAAGTTGTGGAATAGCATATGTAGATGGCGATAGGATAAAACTTCACAAGGGGATGGGACTTGTAAAAGAGGTGCTATCCGTAGATTTATTAAAGGGGATAAAATCCAGAATTGCCATAGGACATGTAAGATACCCAACTCAAGGAGGGACTACCCTGGAAAATTCCCAACCCCACTTAATTGAGACTTTAAGGGGTCCCATTTATGCCGTTTCCAGTAATGGTGATTTGATAAATTATCACATCTTGAGAAAAGAAATGGAGAGGATTGGAGTATATCTTTCAACAAAGAATGATGGGGAATTGATAGGAAAATTCCTCGTTCATAGGCTTGAAAAGGTTGAGAGGGAAATGGTAAGGGCCATTTCAGAACTATTTACCGTTTTCCTTGGTGCTTATTCTACAGTATTTTTACAGCCTGATCTATTGGTGGGATTCAGAGATCCATTTGGATTTAGACCCATGTTTTTAGGAGAAATTGAGGGGGGATATGCTATTACCTCTGAGACATGTGCCATGGATGTTTTAAGGGCAAAAAATGTTAGAGAAATTGAGCCTGCAGAAATTGTGATTGTGAGTGATAGAGGGGTTGAAAGTTTTAGACCAAATGTAAAGAATTTGAGGAAGGGAAGGGGGCACTTTGCACACTGTATATTTGAGATGATCTATTTTGCAAGACCTGATTCCTATATTTTTGGGGAATATGTTTACAAATTTAGGAAGAAAATTGGAGAAATTTTAGCCACATATGATGATTTTAAAGCGGATTGCGTAATACCAGTTCCTGATTCTTCCAACTTTATTGCTCAGGGATATGCGGAAAAAAGTGGGATACCATTTGAGATGGGACTTATAAGAAATCACTATGTTGGAAGAACTTTTATTAAGCCCATTCAGAGTTTTAGAGATGAATCTGTTAAGCAAAAATTTAATCCCCTGAAAGATTTTTTTAAAGGTAAAAAAGTGGTTCTTGTGGATGACTCCATTGTAAGGGGAACCACTTTGAGGAAGATAGTCAGAATGATAAAAGGTGCAGGTGCCAGAGAAATTCATGTGAGGATTGGATCCCCTCCTGTAAAATTTCCCTGTTATTATGGGATAGATACTCCTACATTTGAAGAGTTGGTAGCCAATCAGATGAGTGTTTCAGATATTGAAAGATATATTGAGGCGGATTCACTTAAATATTTTAAAAGAGAAGATTTTAAACTTCTGGTTCCCAATGTGAATGACTTTTGCTGTGCCTGTTTTGATGGAAATTATCCTGTGGGGAGTGTGGATAAAAAAGAAGTTGAAGAATTGAGGAATTTAAAACACAGCATATGAGGAAAGATTTTTTTGAGGTAATTAAAAGTTCCAGTGAGTGCAAGGCAAGGGTAGGGAGGATATTTACTGAACATGGTGTAGTAGATACCCCTGTATTTATGCCTGTTGGAACGGCAGGCACAGTTAAAGCAATGCCCTTTGAGTTTCTGGAACAATTGGGTACAAAAATAATACTGGCAAATACATATCATCTCTACTTAAGACCTGGTGATGAGTTGATTTCGGAACTTGGGGGGTTACATAAATTTATCTCCTGGAATGGTGCAATTTTAACAGATAGTGGTGGGTTCCAGGTTTTCAGCCATAGGGATTTGAGGGAAATAGATGAAAAGGGTGTTCACTTTAAATCTCACATAGATGGTAGTTCTCATTTCATTTCTCCTGAAAAGTCCATGCAAATACAGATAAATTTGGGATCTGATGTTGTTATGAATTTTGATGAATGTACTTCCTTTCCTGCAACTGAAAAAATTGCTGAAAAATCCATGAATTTAACACTGGATTGGGCTGTAAGATGCAAAGAATACTTTGAAAGAAATAAGAAGAGTTATCAAAAATTATTTGGAATAGTTCAGGGTAGTGTTTATAAAAATTTAAGGATAAAATGTGCAGAAGAACTTGTTAATATGGACTTTGATGGATATGCGATAGGGGGACTTAGTGTTGGAGAGCCCAAAAATTTGATGTATGAGATGACAGATATTACCGCTGATGTTTTGCCCTGGGATAAGCCAAGGTATTTAATGGGGGTGGGAACACCTGAGGATCTTTTTGAAGGAGTGGAGCGGGGAGTGGATATGTTTGATTGTGTTATGCCCACAAGAAATGCAAGGAATGGGTGTCTTTTTACCTCCCGTGGAAAAGTCATAATAAAACATGCAAAATATAAAAAAGATGAATCTCCCCTCGATCCTGATTGCTCCTGTTTTGTCTGCCGAAGATATTCAAAAGCCTATTTGAGACATCTATTTATGAGTTCTGAGATACTTTCTTCAATTTTAAATACCTATCATAACCTCTACTTTTACCTTGACATCATGCAGAAAATAAGGCATTCTATCAAACTTGATTCTTTTCTTAATTTTAAAAAAGAATTTTTGAAAAAATATAAAAGTAAGGTGAATTAAAATGGGAAAAGTTCTTTTATTGCTAACATCTCAACCCCCAAAGGGTGGCGACATTTTTGCAAGTTTGTTGCCCTTTATCCTTTTGATTGGGGCTTTCTATTTTTTTATTTTAAGACCTGCAAATAAACAGAGAAAACAGTTACAACAGTTAATAAACAACTTAAAAAGTGGAGATAGAGTGATAACAACTGGTGGTATCTATGGTGTAGTGACTGCTGTTAAAGAGAAAAGTGTTATTTTAAAGATTGCCGACAATGTTAAAATTGAAGTTTCAAAAAATGCCATTGCAGGACTTCAACAGGGAAGTCAGCCACCTATAACAGGTAAATAAAAAATTTAATGTAGGGAAAGGTCATATGGTTAAAAATCTTAAGATCAGATTAATTTTAATTGTAATTGTAATTGCTGCAAGTATTTATGCCTTCTGGCCCCCTCAGGAAAAGATAAAGTTAGGGCTTGACTTAAAAGGTGGAATGCACCTTGTTCTTGAGGTAAAGGTTGATAAGGTTATACTTCAGGAAGTTGCACAATATGCGGAAAGGGCAAAGAGCCTTCTTTCCGAGAAAAAGATAAGTGTGGGCAAGGTATATTCCGAAGGTGAGAAGGTTATAATAGAGGGTATTCCTGAAAATAGTTATGAGAAGGTAAGAAGTCTCTTCAAAGATTATTTCAGCAGGGATTTTGATTTTGGTTCCCACTTTGCCGGGGGAAAGGTTACTATGATCATGAAGTTAAATCCCCTTGCAAGAAAGCAAATTGAAAGGGAAACAGTTCAGCAGTCCCTTGAGACTCTTGAAAGGAGAATTAATCAGTATGGTGTTGCTGAACCGACACTCCAGTTGTATGGTTCAGGGCGTGATGGGGTGCCAGATGAAATAATAGTTGAACTTCCAGGAGTGGATAACCCTGAGGAAGTTAAATCACTTTTAAAGGAAACTGCAAGTTTATCTTTAAATCTTGTGTATCCCAATGCACCATATGGGGTTTCCAAGGAAACCATAATGAAGTTTTTTAAAAATCAGATTCCCGATGGCTATAAGATACTTCCAGTTGAAGGTGGTGGCTATGCTGTTGTTCAGAAGGCACCAGTTATAACTGGTAAACATCTTACAAATGCAAAGGCCACTTTGACAACTGAACTTGGAATTCCAAAGCATGCTGTGAGTTTCACCTTGAATTCTGAAGGTGCCAGAAAGTTTGCCAAGGCCACAGGGGATAATATTGGAAGAAGACTTGCAATTGTTCTTGACAATAAGATAATCTCTGCTCCAGAAATTAAAGATAGAATTAGTGATTCAGGTGTTATTTCAGGTAATTTTACCCAGAGGGATGCTGAACTTTTAGCACTAAACTTGCGTTCAGGCGCTTTACCCGCTGATATTGTGATACTTGAAGAGAGAACAATAGGTCCCTCACTTGGCTGGGATTCAATCCAGAGGGGAATAAAAGCCGCACTTCTTGGATTGGTACTGGTTATTGTGTTAATGCTTATTTACTATAAACTTTCAGGATTGAATGCTGTCTTTTGTCTTTTAATAAACTTGATAGTTCTTTTAGGTGCCCTTGGTTATTTTAGAGGGACACTTACACTACCCGGTATTGCTGGTATTATTCTTACAATTGGTATGGCTGTTGATTCAAATGTTTTGATATTTGAGAGGATAAAAGAGGAGTTGAGACTTGGTAAAACGGTGGCTTCTGCAGTGGAAGCAGGCTTTTCAAAGGCTTCTCTTACAATTTTTGACGCAAACATCACAACATTAATTGCCGCTGCCTTTTTGTATCAGTATGGAACGGGGCCCATAAAAGGTTTTGCTGTTACATTGACTGCTGGTTTGCTTGCTAACCTATTTGCTGCAATATTTGTTTCTAAAACTGTGTTTCAGTTGGTGCTTGATTGGAAAAAGGTTAAAAAGTTGTCAATATAAAAAAATTGGAACAAAATTTTATTTTTAGTGTCAAAATAAAATGTAAGGAGATTTAAGATGGATCTATTTGCCAATGTAAATATAAAGTGGATGAGACATAAGTGGTACTTTATAAGTGTTTCCTTTTTGCTTCTGATTATTGGATGGAGTGCAGTAATTAAAAGAGGTGGCTTTAAATATGGAATAGATTTCAAGGGAGGAACCTTAGTTGAGGTAAAATTTGCCCAAAAACCTGA
This sequence comes from Acidobacteriota bacterium, assembly GCA_027064125.1. GTDB lineage: Bacteria > Acidobacteriota > JAAYUB01 > JAAYUB01 > JAMOQF01 > JAMOQF01. The sequence continues at coordinate 14,016 of JAMOQF010000174.1, read as the reverse complement.
TCTTTCTAAAATAAGAAAGGTTTTAAAGAGGGCAAAACTTGAGGTTGCAGAAGTCACAAGATTTGATGAGGAAAGTAGGAATGAAGTCCAGATAAAATTTAAGGCAGTTAAAAAGGAAGATGTTAAAACCTTTCAGAATATGAGGGGCCTGATTTATGAGATATTGAAAAATAGTTTTGATTCTGGGGTTAGTGAAAAGAAATTGGATATAAATAATGTTGGAAAGGATGTTCTTGCATCTACCCTTTTAAAGAGTCAGATATTGGAAAAAATGGGGATTATAAAAAGTGGTGCCCTTGATGAGGAAAGAGTTGCAAAATACAATGAGATAGCATCTAAAATTGCAACTTACAGGACAAAACATGGAATTATTAAGAGTTTTGATGAACTCAGTGCACTTGATATCCCAAAACCTCTTCTGGATTACATCAAGGATAACTTTTTCTGTGGGAGTTTTACGATATTAGGTGTTGAAAGTGTTGGCCCTAAAATTGGTAAGGAGCTGAGGAAAAAGGCAATACTCGCTATTGTTCTTTCGTTACTTGGAATGCTCATTTACATTGCCTTTAGATTTAAATTTTCCTTTGGAGTTGGTGCTGTAGTTGCACTATTTCACGATGTTTTAATAACCTTAGGACTTTTTACCTTGATAGGAAAGGAGATAAATTTACCCGTTGTCGCTGCTCTTCTAACCCTTGTGGGTTACTCCATAAATGATTCAATAGTTGTCTTTGACAGAATCAGGGAAAATATGAGACTGATGAGAAATGAAAATTTTATAAAGATTATTGATGATTCTATAAATCAAACCCTATCCAGGACAGTAATAACCTCAGGAACCACATTTGTTTCAGTCCTTGCACTTTACCTATTTGGTGGGGAAGTGCTTTCAGGTTTTTCAATTGTCCTTGTGATAGGAATAATTGTTGGAACATATTCTTCAATTGCCATTGCAAGCCCCATAGTTTTATGGTGGGTAAAATTCTTTGGTAGTGAAGAAGATAAAAAAAGATTAAAATTAGCTGCTAAGTAAGGCGATTTTTAGGAGGAAAAAATGTTTGATGAACTCATCGAGTCTACATCTCATAAGAAAAAGACCAAGATGAGTGTTACCATGACCATTTCTCTTATATTTCATGGTATACTCATCCTGGCCATAATACTTGTGCCTTTACTGATGCCTGAGGAACTAAAGGCACAGGTAACGGGAGATTTTCTCTCCTTTCTTGCTCCTCCTCCACCACCTCCACCACCACCTCCACCACCACCACCGTCAAAACCAAAGCCAAAGGTTGTGAAGAAGGTGGTTAATAAACCCAAAGTGAATATTGACCTTTCAAAGATGTACCAGCCGAAGGAAATTACTGATGAAATTCCACCTCCAAAGAGTAAAGAGGAACTTGCTGAGCTCCTTGGCCTGGATCAGGGAGTTAGTGAAGGAGTCCCCGGTGGGGTGCCGGGAGGCGTTCCAGGTGGCGTCGTTGGAGGAGTTGTAGGTGGAACGGGACCTACTTTTGCTGGTGGTACTCCAGATGTTGCACCACCTCCACCACCACCCAAGAAGAAAAAACCAATAAGAGTTAGTCTTTCTGTGATGAAATCTAAGCTTATCAGAAAGGTTACCCCAATTTACCCTGCCATTGCAAAGGCTTCAAGAATTCAGGGTACTGTTGTATTGCAGATAACAGTTGATGAAACGGGTCATGTTTCGAAAATCAGGGTTATTTCTGGACATCCTCTTTTGATTAAGGCCGCAAAGGATGCCGTCAGACAGTGGGTGTATTCACCTACCATAGTAAATGGTGAGCCGGTACCTGTTGTAAGTACAGTTACCGTTATATTTAGATTGAGATAAAATATTTTGGAGGTATAGAATTATGTTATTTTTTATGTTAGAAGAACATGGGCTTGATTTAATGGCCATGTGGGGAAGAATGGGTATCCCCGCAAAATTGGTTGTTGTTGTTCTTTTTATAATGTCAATGTGGTCTCTCGGAGTTATGATTGATAGGTTCTTAACTTACAGGGCAGCCAGAAACCAATCAAAGGAATTTGTGGGTGCTTTAAAACAGATGTTAAGTGAAGGAAAAATAGAAGAGTCTATTGTTGTGGCAAAAAGATATCCAAAATCCCATCTTGCCAAAGTTGTTTCTGCTGGATTAAATGAGTTTCTTTCCCAATCCTCAGGTGTGGATATTCCCGGAGAGGTAATAGAAGCCACGAGAAGGGCCCTTGATAGGGCAACTGCAATTACCCTTGCTGAGTTGAAGAGGGGAACCCCAGTTCTTGCAACTGCAGGTGCCACTGCACCATTTGTGGGACTTTTTGGAACAACACTTGGTATCATCAACGCATTTGCAGGTATGAGTAAGGCAGAAAATACCGGTATTGGCGCCGTTGCTGGAGGTATTTCAGAGGCTCTTGTTACCACAGCTTTTGGTCTTTTGGTTGCTGTTCCTGCTGTGTGGATGTTTAACTACTGTAGTGGGAAAATTGAGGCCTTTACCATTGAAATGGATAATTCATCTTCAGAATTAGTTGACTATTTTATAAAGCGGAGGGCTTTAAACCGTGGCTAAAAAAAGAAATGTAGATGCACCACTATCTGATATAAATGTTACCCCAATGGCTGACGTTATGCTGGTGCTTTTAATTATTTTTATGATTACAACCCCACTTTTACAAAAGGGTATAACCGTCAATTTGCCAAGAACTAAAAATGCCATTGAGATGCCTGGAGCAGATAAAAGGGATGCGCTGGTAGTTGGGATTGATAGAACCATGAGGTTATATCTTGGAGCAAAAAGTTACGATATGGCAAATTTAAAAGAGAGAATAATAGAAAAAAAAGAAGTTGAAAATCCAGATCTCGTGTATCTCAAAAGCGATCAGGCAGTTCCCTATTCCAAGATTGTTGAGATAGTTGAGATGCTTAGAGATTGTGGCTTTGAACGGATGGGGTTGTTGACAGAACAAAAAGGAGGCAAGAAAAAGTAGGGGGCTTTTCCCCTTCTTTTTGCCTCATAAAAAATGAATAAAATATAGGAGTAGTAAATTATGGGAATGGCAGTAGGTGGGGGTAAAGGTGGCCCCAAATCTGATATAAATATTACACCTTATATTGACATTTTACTTGTTTTGCTCATAATTTTTATGGTCATAACCCCCTTTACTCCTCATGGACTTGAGGTCAGAATTCCTGAGAAATTGCCTGATAATGTAACTCAAGATGTGCTAAGTCACTTTACAGGTATTGTTGTAACAATTAAAAGCGATGGCTCAATCCTTGTAAATAAGGATCCAGTGAATATGGAGTCCCTGGGGCAGAGACTTTTGTCCATTTACAGCACAAGATCAGATAAGACCCTCTTTGTGAGAGGAGATAAGGATGCATTCTATGGTGATGTGGCAAAGGTTATCGACATAGCGAAAGGGGCAGGAGTTGAGGAAATAGGTTTGATGACGGAATTTGAGAATCAGTGATAAATTTTTGGAGGAAATTGTATTATGTATTTAAAAGGGAAAGAAAAGCATCTCTTTTCAGTGCTTTTGGTTGTTTTTCTTCTTTTTGGACTAACCAGTTGTACATTGATAGATAAGTTAAAGGCAAGAAATTATTTGAATAAAGGTGTAAAAGCATATAAGGATAAAGATTATGAATCAGCAGTTGACAATTTTAAAAAGGCCATAGAACTTGATCCAGATCTCTTAAGGGCATATGAATATCTTGCAATTGCATATGCATCGGAGTTTGTTCCCAATTTACCAACCGAAAGAAATTTGAAAAAGGCAAAAATAGCAATTGAAACCTTTAAGAAGGTACTTGAGTTTGAGCCCAACAATATAACTGCTATTCAATATCTTGCCAATTTAAATCAGGCAATCGGCGATTACGATGCAGCAAAGAAGTGGTATAGGAAAAGACTTGAAGTTCAACCAGATAATCCAGAACCTCTCTATGGAATAGGGGTCATAGATTGGAAGTTGGTAAATGATGAGACGGGGAATAATGGAGAAATGTATAAAGATCTTTCTCCTGAAGAAAAAGCACAGAAAAGGGAGAAACTTGAACCTTTAATAGATGAGGCCATTCAGGCACTTAAAAAGGCACTTGAAATAAATCCTGACTATGCAGATGCCATGAGTTATCTCAATTTATGCTACAGGAAAAAGGCACTTTTCGCTGAAGATGAAGAGATGAAGAAAAAGTATACTCAGGAAGCAGACAGGCTGGCTATAAAGGCCATCGAACTCAAAAAGAAACTACAAAGAGAACAAGAAGAAAAAAGGAAGAAAATATTTTAGGTATTGCGCTTTTGCAAAGTAAAAAAGGGGGAGTTTATTAACTCCCCCTTTTTTTAATTACCATTAGGGTTGTGGAATTTCCTCTTTCAACTTTTTTCCAGGAATAAATCTGACAACATTTCTCGGTGGGATTGTTATTTCCTCTTTTGTACGTGGATTTCTGCCTTTTTTACCCTTTCTGTAGGTTACTTTAAAGGTGCCGAAGCCAACAAATGCAACCCTTTCTTTTTTCTTTAAAGCATCTTCAATGGATTCTAAGAAGACATTAATTGCTTCGGCTGCCTTTGCCTGGGTTAGACCAGTTTTTTCAGCCACAATTTTAACCAAATCAGCTTTATTCATAAAAAACCTCCATAAAATTATAATATCTATGATATGAATATCATCGAAACAAGCAAATGTCAACAATTTTTTTCTAAATTCTTGATATTTACCATTTTTTTAAATTTTTATTGAATTATTTATTTTAAAAATATTATTATTTATTTTATTTAATTCAAATGTGGATTTTATGATACCATTCATCAAATTAACCATATTTATCCTATATTCTTTATCCTCGCTTTTTTATATCTTCTTTTTTTTGAATAGGGAAACAAAAAGGAAGAAAATGGGAAGGATTTTTTTTATAATTGCCTTTTCCTTACAATTTTTCTTCATTATATTTGTGGTGAGCAAAATAGGTTATATACCATTTTCAAATGGTATAAATGCCCTTTCATTCAGTGGTTTTCTTGTGGCTGCAGCATATTTGCTGATGACTTTATTTTCAAAGAGTGATTCTTTTTCCTTCCTAATAGTTCCCTTTGTGGCAATTTCTCAGTTTCTTTACATTTTTACCGAAAAATTCCCTTCAAAATTGAGTGGTATCTTTGATTCCAGTTGGTTTCAAATACATGTTTCCTTTGCGCTTCTTTCCTTTTCTTCCTTTTTATTTGGATTTATTGCTTCTGTGCTGTATCTTATGCTCTATAGGGAACTTGAGAGAAAAAATTTTGGGAGATTTTATTTTGGACTCGATTCCCTCGATGAATTAAATAAGAATTTGACATACTCCACGCTTCTGGGGGTTATCTTTTTAATTTTTGCAATTTACACGGGGCATGGGTGGTTAAATGAGGTTAAGGGCAGTGTAAAAGGGATTAGTACGAGGATATATGCCTCTTATTTTACCCTCTTGGTTTATGCCACCTTGCTTTTCCTGAAATTTGGTAAAAGGGTGAGCGGGAAAAAGATATCACTTCTGTCAATTATGGGTTTTTTTCTTATGGTTGTGGCATTTGCCTTTGGAGGTACTCACTAAGTGGATAAGGAGAGACTTTTTTCCATAGTTTTTACACATAAAAAATCTCCCATTGAATATAGGGAGAAAATAGCCATACAGGAAAGAGATCTTGAAAGCATTCTTAAATTTTTTAAGGAAAAACCCTTTTTAGATGAGGTTTTCATATTGTCAACCTGCAATAGAACTGAATTTTACTTTGTATCTGAAGAGAGAGAAAAATGTCTTGGTTTACTGAAGGATTTTTTTAAAGAGAAAGCAGGGGTTGAACTTGAATACTTTGAAATACTTTCCTGTGAAGAAAGTATCCTTCACATATTTGAAGTTGCTGGTGGCCTTGACTCAATGATTCTTGGAGAGCCTCAAATACTTGGACAGGTTAAAAGTGCGTATAATGTGGCATTAAAGGTAAAGAGTTGTGGTGTAATTTTGAATCAACTTTTGCAGAAAACTATAAGATGTGGAAAGAGAGTAAGAAGTGAGACTGAAATAGGGTTTGGAGCGGTTTCTGTTAGTTTTGCCGTTGTGGAACTTGCAAAGAAAATTTTTGGAGAACTTGAGGGAAAAGTTGCAACGGTTGTGGGAATTGGGGAAATGGGGAGACTTTGTGTAAAACATTTGATGGAAAATGGAGTTGGCACTCTCTATCTATGCAATAGGACTATAGAAAAGGCTGTAAAATTTTCTGAAGAAATTGGATTTGGAGTACCTGTTTCAATGTCGGATATGTGGAGCGTTCTTTCAAAATCCCAGATAATTATTTTTTCAACATCTGCTGAGGGATATATTGTGGAGAAAAGGGAGTTTGAAAAAAATTTTTTTAGAAATTTTCCAGAGATTTTTATGGCGGATATAGCGATTCCAAGAGATGTGGATCCAGAGATTTCAAAAATCGATGGTGTCTTTCTTTTCGATATAGATGACTTGAAGGGGGTTGTTGAGAAAAATATTGAAAGAAGAAGGAAGGAGGCAAAGAAAGCCCATAGAATAATTCTTGAAGAGACAAACAAATTTATGGGTTGGTTAAGGGGGTTGGGGGTAAAGGATCTGGTTGTGATGTTGAGGAAAAAGTTTCTGGAAATAAAGGAGAGGGAGATTGAAAAATACAGTTTTAAATCAGATGTTGAAAAAGAGGTGGCTCAGAGGGTTGCCCATTCCCTTACAAACAAATTTTTACACTATCCCCTTTCCTATTTGAAAAAAGTTCCATATGAAGATATGCCACTTTATTGTGAAATTATAAAAAATATTTTTGAGTTGGAGGAAGATGGTGAGGATTATAAAGGTGGGAACGAGGGGGAGTAAACTGGCTCTAACCCAAACAGAACAGGTTGTAAACATTCTTAGAAACAAGTTTTCGGAAATTAAATTTGAAATTGTGGTTATAAGGACCAGGGGGGATGTATATAGGAATTCATTGAAGGAATCTCCAGAGCGGGGACTTTTTACAAAGGAAATAGAAAGGGCACTTCTTGATAAAAGAATAGATATGGCTGTACATTCTTTTAAAGATATGGAGGTGAAGGAGGCTGAAGGATTGATGGTGGCTGCAATTCCAGAGAGAGAAGATGTTAGAGATGTACTAATTACAAGAAGTGGAGAAGATATTTTTCAATTGAGAAAAAATTCTGTTATAGGAACTGGTTCACCGAGAAGAATAAGTCAACTTGAGAAGTTTGGATTTAAATTTAAGGATGTAAGAGGAAATGTGGATACAAGATTAAAAAAACTTGAAAAAGGTGAATTTGATGGAATAGTTCTTGCACTATCGGGATTGAAGAGACTTGGTCTGGGAAAATATGAAAGATTTGCACTGCCTGTGGAGGTTATGGTTCCTTCTCCCGGGCAGGGAGCCCTTGCAATTGAGATTAGATGTGAGGATAGGATGTTGAATGAAATTTTAAGGGAGATAAATCACAGGGAGAGTGAAATAGGTGCAAAATTTGAAAAGAAGTTTCTTGAAAAGATGGGAGGGGGATGCCATTTGCCAATAGGAGCCTATTGCAAAGTAGATTTTACAGGTAAAAAAATTAATTTTTTGGCATTTTTTGAAGAAAAAGGGGTAAAATATAAGGCTAATGTTTCTGCTCAATTTAAGGAGGGGATGGATTTTGAACCCCTATTTCTCAAAATAATGGAATCTAAAGAGGTTATCTTATGAGAAGGGTACTTTTTCTTTTTATTCTTTTTTCTTTTATTACTTTTTCCTTTTCAGGTAAGAAGATAAAGTTCAAATGTTCCAAATTTGGGGATATTAATTATTCAAAGTATAAGAGGTTTTTAAAAAGTGGAATAAAGATAGTTGACTTTATGCCAGGAGGAAAGATAAAAATTGGACTCATTTATCCAGGGAGTTTAAAAATAAGGGGATGGAATAAGCCAAAGATAAAGGTAAAGTATTTGATTACTTCCTATGGAGAAAATGAAGAAGAGGCAAAGAAGAAAATAGATGCTATTTTTCCCAGAATTGCATCTAATAATTTCACTGCCTTGATTGAAACTGAGATAAGTGGAGATGTACTTGGAAGAATTGATTATGTTATATACGTTCCGGGACTTAGAACTGATCTTAAAATAGATGTTGCAGAGGGTTTTGTGGATATTTCAGATGTAAACGGCTGGATTGAGATTACTGATTGTAAAGGTTATCTCAAACTTAAAAATTTGAAGGGATATGTTTCTGCAGTGACAAAAGAGGGGGATATTCTTTCTATTTTAAAGGGGAATAGATGGGAAGGCCTTACATTTTCTGCAAGGACATTAAAGGGAGATGCAATTTTATTTATGCCAGTAAAGTTTGATGTGGATCTTACTTTAATATCACTTCACGGAAAGATAGATGTGGACTATCCTCCTGTTGAAATTGATGGAGAGGAGTATGAATTAATTCCCACCAAAAAAAAAGATGGGGAAGGCCTTACTCAAACTATTGGTGAAGGTGGACCGCCAGTTGTGGTCCAGTGTGATAATGGAAAAATAACCTTTAAACAGTATGATCCAAAACTTGAGTATATTGAAGATAATTAAGAGGTGCATATGTCAAAGAAAATTGTTTTAAATGGAAATGATTTGAAAGTTGAAGATTTATGGAAAATATCAAGGGAAAATTGGAATGTTTTTCTGGATAAAAGTGCTATTAAAAGAGTTGAAAAGACAAGAAAATTTATTGAGGAATTTGTCAAAAGTGATACTGCAGTTTATGGTGTTACCACGGGCTTTGGTAAGTTGAGCAATAAGAAGATAGACCTTGAGGATATTGATGAACTTCAGGTAAATCTTGTGAGATCTCATGCATCTGGAGTTGGAAATCCCCTTTCTGTTGAAGAGGTTAGATCTGCTATGGCTGTGAGAACCAATGTTCTACTAAAGGGATTTTCCGGTGTTAGGCCAGTGGTGATTGAGACCCTTGCTGAAATGTTGAATAGGGGAGTTGTTCCATTTATTCCAGAAAAGGGCTCAGTTGGAGCAAGTGGAGATCTTGCACCTTCAGCACATCTTGCCCTTGTTTTAATGGGGGAAGGTAAGGCTTTTTATAAGGGAAAACTCTTAGATGGAGAAACTGCTTTAAAAGAGGCGGGAATTAAACCAGTTAAGTTAAAGGCAAAGGAGGGCCTTGCCCTTTTAAATGGAACCCAATTTATGGCAGGGATAGGTGGATTTTATCTTTCTGAAATATCAAATTTGTTTAGAGTTGCGATGATAGCCGCTTCTCTTTCAAATGATGTATTGCTTGGTACCGATAGACATTTTGATAAAAAAATTCATGGAGTAAGACCTCACAGGGGACAGTCAGTTGTTGCGGCAACCATGCTCAAATTTCTTTCAGGGAGTGAACTCAGGAAATCCCACATTGACTGTGATAGGGTGCAGGATGCCTATTCATTAAGGTGTGTTCCTCAGGTTTATGGGGCTGTCTTTGATACAAAGGAGTATGTAAAATCTGTTCTTGAAATTGAAATAAATTCCGCAACAGATAATCCCCTTATATTTCCGGATGAGAGGGAGATAATTTCAGGAGGAAATTTTCATGGTGAACCTGTGGCCTTTGCCCTTGATTTCATGGCAATTGCGCTAAGTGGCATGGGAGCAATGATTGAACGCAGAATTGAAAGAATGGTAAATCCAGATTTGAGTGAGGGATTGCCCCCATTTCTTGTGAAAAATCCTGGCCTCAATTCAGGGTTTATGATTGCCCATGTTACTGCTGCTTCTCTTGTTAATCAGAATAAAATATATTCCCATCCATCTTCTGTGGATTCCATTCCCACAAGTGCAAACAAAGAGGATCATTTGAGTATGGGAATGAATGGGGCTTTGAAGTTAAGGGAAATTTTTAAAAATTTAAAGTTTCTAATTGCCATTGAACTCCTTACTGCATGTCAGGCACTTGATTTTAGAAGACCCTATAGGACATCTAATTTTCTCGAAAATATATATAAGATTATTAGAAATAAGGTGCCCTTTATGGAGAGGGATAGAAATATAAGTGAAGATATAATAAAGATTGTTAAAATGATTGATGAGAGGGAAATTTAAATGTGGGAAATATGTGTTGAGGACACATTTTCTTCAGCCCATCAGTTAATTGGGTATGAGGGAAAGTGTGAGAGATTACATGGACATAACTGGCGGGTTGTTTTGTGTGTAAAGTGCAAAGAGATTAATGACATTGGGATTTGTGTGGATTTTAAAAAATTGAAGTTTATATTGAAAAATATTCTTGAAGATCTCGATCACAAGATTTTAAATGAAGTTCCTTTTTTCAAAGAGGGGAGAAATCCCTCTGCTGAAAATATATCCCTTTTTATTTTTGAAAGGGCGAAGGAAGAAATTAACGGAGGAAAGGTTTTTGTAAGTAGTGTGAAAGTTTATGAGACGGAGACCTCCTATGTTGAATTTAAAGAATAGAAGATTCAGGGGGGGAGTGGTACTTTTAAGTGGGGGGATGGATAGTGCAGTTACTGCTTCTGTCGCAAAAATTGAATGTGAAAATCTATTTTTTCTCCACATTGACTATGGTCAGAGGACTGAAAAGAAGGAAAGAGAGTGTTTTTTGAATTTGTGCAGACACTTTGAAGTTGTAAATTCCCTCATATTAAAATTAAATCACTTTAAAATTTTTGGTGGGTCCTCCCTTGTGGACAGAAATATGGAGGTTGAAAAAGGAAATTTAAATAGATCTGATATTCCCACCTCCTATGTCCCCTTTAGAAATGGAAATTTTTTAAGTATTGCCACCTCAGTTGCAGAAGTTCTTTCCTATGACGCAATTTACATAGGGGCAGTATCAGAAGATAGTTCCGGATATCCTGACTGTAAACCAGAATTTTATGAGGCTTTTAAGAAGGCAATTGAACTTGGGACAAAACCTGAAACACATATTGAGATAATTACCCCTGTTATTAATTTAAGAAAAAGTGAAATTGTAAGACTTGGAGTTGAACTTAAAACACCCTTTGAGTATACCTGGTCCTGTTATAAAAATGAGGATGTCGCCTGTGGCGAATGTGATAGTTGTCTGTTGAGACTTAAAGCCTTTAAAGAGGCTGGGGTAAAGGATCCCCTCCCATATAAAGTAGAAGGAGGTTTTTAAATGAGAAAATTTTTAGTTGCAGTTTTTCTATTGGCATTTTCATTACTTTATGCATCATTTTTCTATTTACTTGATATAAAGGTTGTGGATAAATCCACAGGTCTGCCCCTTTCAAATGTATCTGTAAAGTTAAAGGATCTTGAAAAGGGTAGAGTTTACAAGGGATTTACTGATAAAGATGGAAAAATATCCTTTAGAATCCCCATTGGAGAATATTTAATAGTACTTAAGAAGGAGGGATATAGACCCATAGAGATCCCTCAATATTCCACAAAATCAACTAAGGATGAGGAAAAACTTGATTTTTCAATGGAAAAGGGTAGTGGAGTTGTGCTTTCTGAACTTACAAAGGAGCAAATTGAGGAATTGAAGAAAAAGCAGGCTGAATATGAAAAATTTAAGAAGTTAAAGGGTGAAATCAAAAAACTATTTGATGAAGGGGTAAAATTAAAAGGTAAAGGAGATTACGATGGTGCCATACAGAAGTTTAATGAGGCTCTCAAGTTGAATTCAAAACAGCCTAATATTCTTGGTCATCTTGCGGATGCTTACTTTTTAAAAGGGGATTATGATTCTGCCATTAAATATTACAAGAAGGCCCTTGAAATAGCCCCGGACAGCAGTGAATTGCACACAAATCTTGGAAATGTTTATTTTAAAAAAGGGGATGTTGAAAGTGCAAAAAAGGAGTTTGAAACAGCGATTAGTAAAGATCCTTCAAAGGCAGATGTGGGGTACTACAATCTTGGGGTGCTCTTTTTAAATGGTGGCGATACTAAAAATGCTGCCACTTATTTTGAAAAATCAATTATGGTAAATAAAAAGTATCCAAAACCTTACTATCAACTTGGAATGTGTGAAATTAATCTCGGGAATTATAAGAGGGCTGAGAAACTCCTTAAAAAATATCTGGAACTTGCCCCCAATGGGAAATACGCAAATCAGGTTAAACAAATTTTACCTGAGATTGAAAAACTTGGTGGCAATTAGAGTTTTTTTTAAATTAATGGCAGGGTAATATTGGTTGTGTTGGAGGAAAAACTTTTTATCAAAAAAAAGGGGAAAAGATTTGGTGTCAGGCAAGTAAGAAGTAAGTAAGGAAAGGTAGAGTGAGACCTGAATTTGAGAAATGTCAGGTAAAACTAAAGGTGTCAGGCAAGGTTTGAATAAAAAATAAGAAAAAAGTGTCAGGCAAAAAACGTTGCATCAGGGAATTGGAAGGAAAATTGATTTGTGAAATAAACTGCGCAAATTAGCACAAATTAGAGATTCTTTTTTAAGATTTCTTAACTCAATTGTCCATTAAAAACCGAGAAGTTCCTTTGCATGTCTTTCTGCACTCTTTGTTATTTTTTCTCCTGCAAGCATTCTGGCTATTTCCCTTATTCTATCATCCTTTGACAGCGGTTCTATGTAAACTTTAGTATTTTCCCCCTCAAACTCCTTTCTCACGAGGAAGTGAAAATCCCCCTTTGATGCAACCTGTGGAAGGTGGGTTACGCAAAAGGTTTGATTAATCTTCCCCACTTCCTTCAATTTATTTCCAAGTTTTTCGGCAATTCTGCCACCTATCCCGGAATCTATCTCATCAAAGATGAGAAGGGTATCTTTATTGTAAGATTTTAAAGATAATTTAAGTGCAAGCATTATTCTTGAAAGTTCTCCACCAGACGCAATTTTTTCAAGGGGCTTAAAACCTTCACCCGGATTTGTCTTTATCAAAAAAGAAACCTCATCCATCCCCTCAGGACTAAATTTTTCCTCATCAAAGAAAACCTTTATTTTAAAATCTGCCCTTTCCATTCCAAGATCTTTAAGGTGAGAATTTACCTTCTTTTCAAGTTCCCCTGCCTTCTTTTTTCTTAAAGATGAAAGTTTTCTGGAAAAATCTTTAAATTTTTTCTCAGCATCCTCAAGTTCCTTTTCTATTTTTTCAAAGGAGAGTTCAAAGTTTTCAAGTTTTTCAAGTTCCTTCTTAGCATCATCTAAAAAGGAAAGAATTTCCCCTATGTTATTTCCATATTTTCCCTTTAACCTTTCAATTAAATTTAATCGATTTTCTATTTCATCCAGTTCCCCTTCACTGTAATCCACCTTCTCTTTAAAATCTCTGAAAAATTCAGAAATATATTCCACTTCATATTTAAACTCTTCAAGTTTTTTGTAAATTGAATCTATTTCCTCATCAATTTTTAAAATTTCAGAAAGGGAATCAACAACCTTTGAAATCCTTTCATACACACTCCCATCCTCTTCATAGAGATTGAAAAACACCATTTCAGAAATTTCACAAATCTTCTGGTAGTTTTTAAGAATCCTTCTTCTTTCCTTTAACTTCTCCTCTTCCCCGACAGTTAAATTTGCCCCTTCTATCTCATTTATTTGAAACTTTAGGATATCAATCTTTTGCAATCTCTCCTTTTTCTTCGTCAAAAGTTTTTCCCTTTCTTCTTTCAATTTGACCACATGATAGTAGTAATTTTTCACATCACTCAAGAGTTTTTCATCTTCAAGGGAACCATCAAGAAGTAATATATGTGATAGTGGATTTAACAAAAAATTGGTATCAAACTGGCCGTGAATTTCAATCAACCTTTCCCCAATTTCCCTTAATCTCTTAAGTGTTATAGGGGAATCATTTAAAAAGATCTTGCCCCCACTTTGTGATATCTCTCTCCTTATAATCAAATCTCCATCGGATACATCAAAGCCCTTTTCCTCCAACTCCTTCAGAAAATCTTCTCCCACCTGAAAAACCCCTTCTATAACAGATTTATCTCTTCCCTCCTTTATTTGATCCAGTGAAGCCCTTCCTCCTCTTAAAAGTCCAAGAGCC
>JAMOQF010000173.1 GCA_027064125.1 Acidobacteriota bacterium | reverse complement strand
ATTAAAGGAGATCTCTCTTTTTGAATGTTCTTTTATCCATTTTTTATCTGTGGCTGAGTAAAATTTAAAGTTAACTATTTTATTTTTTTTCATATTTAAGAAGAAAAATTCCTTTGAAATGGGATTTGGTTCCACGGAGGTAAGATATTGGATATTTTTGGCCAATTCCGCAGAAAACAGACCATTTCCCGAGTGAAATTCTAAAATTCGGTCCTCTTTTTCTAAAAGATTCTTTAATTTTGGAAGGAAGGATTTAACTGTGTATGGATTTGCCTGAAAAAAGGTGTATGGAGAAATAATGGCTGTGAATCTTTTCAGGTCTATTTCGAGGTAATCACCTGAGGTATCTTTAAGTGGAGGGTTTGTAAGAATTTTGCTTCCATTTGTAATTACAGTGAGTTCTTTAATTTTATGTAAATTTACCGAATTATTTAGGTCTGTAAGAAAATCATTAATTTTTTCGTGCAGAAGGGGACAATTTTGAATTGGGATGGTGGTATGTGTTTTTCTTTTAAAAAATCCCACGAAACCATTTTCAATGTGAAATCTGGCTCTTATTCTGTAGTTTAGTTCCTTTGGCGATTTAATGACTTCTATTCCATTTAAGTTTCCTCTCCAGAGGTCTTTTAAAATCTCTCTTTTTATGTTTATCTCATTTTGGTAGGTGGTATTTAGAAAATGGCATCCTCCACATTCACCAAAATGTGGGCAAATCGGATCAATCCTTTCCGGTGATGGTTCTAAAATCTTCCTTATTTCTCCGTATGAAAAGGATTTTCCTCTTTTTGTCAATTCAACCTCTAACAGTTCACCTTTTAAAGCGAGTGGAATAAAGATTACTCCCATGTCCTTGTTTCTAATTAGTCCCAGACCATTGTTTACTATTTTTTCAACTTTTCCCCTGATTCTCATTGCATTAAATCCAGAACTGATAGTTCTCCTATTCCAAATTTTTCCTTGAGTTTTCTTTTAAACACCTTTTCCACAAGGTTGGAATACATTTTTTGTGGTATTTCTCCCTTATATTTTCTAAGTTCCTTTTTTACTTCCTTTTTTAACTCCCTATTTTCAGATTCAGATATGAGTCTTTTCAAATGTTCAACAACTAAATCATCTATTTCCTTTAAGTTTCTTCCAATTCTTTCAATTATTTCAATGTCCGGAGTTTCCATCTCTTTTGATATGGTTTCCAATCTCTTTCTTATCCTCAAGCAGAGTTCCTGGGAATTTTTTGTCTTACTGAGTTTATCAATTAATTCATTCAGGAAATTTGTCAATTTTTCTTTTTTTATCTCTTCAGTAATTTCTGTATTTTGAACCTGATCGTTTTGTTGAGGAGAATCTTGGGTTGACAATATATATTTTTCAAATTCTTCTAAGACTGATTGATTGCAATAATATAGGGAGTTAATCCGTGAAAATTTTTTTTCTTTTTTTTCAAAATTTTCAAAGGCCTTTTCTATACCCCTTATGACCACA
The DNA here is from genome assembly GCA_027064125.1 of Acidobacteriota bacterium. Lineage (GTDB taxonomy): Bacteria > Acidobacteriota > JAAYUB01 > JAAYUB01 > JAMOQF01 > JAMOQF01. Next base: position 32,228 of record JAMOQF010000173.1, on the reverse strand, counting down.
TGTAGTGGAATTTTCATTTCCTTCCATGTTTCAATTAGAGCCCAATCAAGGGGCGAAATAATAGTTCCCTTCTTCCTTTTCTTTAAAAAGTAGTTTTCTATCTCTGTAAAGTAGTTGAAATAATTTATTTTGCCCATTTTTCAATAGCTAAATTTATTCCCTTTAAAGTAAGTAATCTTTCATATTTGAATTCAGGGAGATGGTCTTTAAAATGATGGCTTATTCCACCGGTGAGAATTAATTTACTATTTTGGCCAAGAATTTTTCTGTAATTTTCAACAAAACCTTTTATTGCAAATAAAGTTGAAAAGTATATTCCCATCTTTAAACACATTTCTGAGGATTTTCCTATGTCAAATTTGGCGATTTCCGAAATATTAACTTTAAATAATTTTTCTGCTTTCAAAGAAAGTGCCTCGGATATTGTGATTGGACCAGCAAAAATTGCTCCTCCTATAAAAGATCCCTTTTTATCTATTAAATCAATTGTTATGGCACTTCCAATGTCTACTACTATTGATGGAAAACCATATAATGTTTTTGCAGCAAAGCAATTTACAATTCTATCAGCCCCTAAGGTTTTCGGTGTGCAATAATTTATGTCAATCAGGGATTCAAAGTTGAGGCGGTTTATGTAAAATGTTTTTTCAGGGGGAAGAAAATCTTTTAACATCTCATTTATCCGGGGAACAACGGATGAAACTCCTATAAATTTTGCATCGGTGATTAAATTTAAAAGTTTTCTGGGAAATTTTTTCCCCTTAAAATTCTTTGTTTTTAGTGGTTTTTCCAGTAAGTATTCCCCATTAACGAATGTTGCAACTGTAATGTTTGTATTTCCAATATCTATTAGTAAATTCATATTAAAAGATTTCTTTATTTAAAATTGTGGCAGTGCGATTAATTGCCACTACCCCTGATCCCACATTTCCCTCCTTTGAGAGAATGAGAACCAGAAAATAATTTTCCTTAAGGTTTTTGGTTATAAATATTGCCTTTTCATAATATGAGATTATGAAATCAACATTATCTTTTAAAAGATTTTTACTAAAATCCCTTAGTTGTTGAAGCAGTATTCCCTGGTAAATCCCCAGTAAATTATTTTTATGAGAGTCAAGTTTTCCTGTGAGTTGAACATATTCACCATCTTCTGCTAGAAAGACGGCACCATAAGCCCCCTCTACTTTTTTTACCAGATCCCTGAGTTCTTTCTTAAACATTCCCATTTTGATTGAAGTTGATATATTTTGGTTTCTTTATTTCATTTTGGTCTGGAATGGTAATGAGTTTTTTATTATAGGCTTTTATCAAAGCATTTACCACCCTTTTGTCAAATTTTCCCTCATTTGTTAGAAATTTTAATCTTTCTATGGCGGCCTTTGGGGTAAAGGGTTTTTGATATGGTCTTTCAGTTGTCATTGCGTCAAAGGCATCTGCTACTGCAATTATTCTTGCCTGGAGAGGAATTTCATTTCCCTTTAACCCCATGGGATAGCCACTTCCATCCAGCCTTTCGTGGTGATATCTTACTCCTGCAATTGATGGCTTTAATTTTGGTATCTGCTCGATGATCTTTGCACCAAATTCAGGGTGAAGTTTCATTATTTCAAATTCCTTATCCGTTAGTTCTCCAGGTTTTTGAAGTATTTCATCCTTTATTCCAATTTTCCCAATATCATGTAGCAAAGCAGCATTTTCAAGATTGTCCAGTTCCTCTTGAGATAATCCAAGTTCTCTGGCAATGGTTAGAGAGTATTCAGTAACCCTTTCAGAATGTCCCCTTGTGTATGGATCTTTGGCATCTATTGCTGCTGCTAAGGTTTTAATGGATCCCTTAAATAGTTCTCTATTCTCATGGGCGGCTTGATGCAATTGTTCAATTTTTTCCTTTAAGGTATCTGCAAGTTTTTGAAATCTATCAGATAAAATACCAAGTTCATGAATTAATTTTACCTCTGTTTTTGCTGGATATCTGGATTCATGTTCCTGAAGTTCCTTTTCATTTATGGTGGAAGAAAGTCTGTGTAGATATTTTGTCAACCTATTTGTCCAGACAATTAGGTTGTTTATTGAATGAGTGAGCATGGCTGAAAAGGCAAAACTCAATATAATTGCAAAAATTATTGATATGATTGCAAATAAAAAGGTCTTTGCCTTCATACTTTCAATGTCTGCATTTGCTATTGATACGGGGGTTTCTACAACTATTCCCCAGTTTACATTTTTATCTGGTATTTTATAAATGGACACGAGTTTATTTTCTTTTTTATGTTCCTTATTTTCAAGGGCTACACTAAAGGTATTTATGACAAAAGGATCAAGCCTTAACATTTCATCATATATTGGTGTGTTTGTAATATTTGCCTTGCTGATTAAAATTTCTTTATCAGGATGCCATATTACATCCCCGGTGTGAATGTCCACAAGGTATACAGTATTTCCTGCGATAGATGCTCTTTTAAAGGAATAGTCTATCTTTTTTATGGAAAGTAGGGAGACGAGGCAGGATTCCTTCTCCCCTTTTATTCTTATTCTCTTCCCCACAATTAAAACCCCATTGGGAAAATCAGGGTTATAAATTGGTTTTGAGACAAATATGTCATTTTTATTTTTTAAACATTTTGAGATGGATTCATCTATTTTCTTTATTGTTTCTCTATCGAGATTTGTTTTCCCCACTTCAATTTTTATTCCTTCTGGATTTGTTATTTCGATGTATTTTATATTCTGGGGAAAAGTTTTATATACATTTTTTAATAGAGTTTTTATTTTTTCTTCATTCAGGACACCTAATTGGATTGATTTTTCAATGGGTGTAAGTAGACCGAGACAGTAGTTTAAGTATGTTGATATTTCACTTGCCATGGATTTGCAGAGTTGTAAGTGAATTAATTGTCTATCCCTTTTTAGGATATTTGAATTATAATCAATTAGTACGTAACTACTAAATGTTAAAGGTATAATACTTACGGAGATCATGAATAAAAGCAAAAAGTAAAAAATGGAAATCCTTTTTTTACTGCTAAATTTTCCCATATTCATATAGGAAAGCTCCTAAATATCACTGGACATCCTTGTTTTCCTTTTCTCTAAGGTACTTTGTGTATAGATACTGAATTAGTGTTAGGGGGAGAGGAAACTTAAATTTTATTCCATAGCCAAATCTTTTGGGATGTTCTTCAATTTCTATTTCTCTTATTTTTTGAGATGGAATCGGGATGTTGTGCAGTCTGGATTTTAAAACGAGATCAAATTCTTCTGCATCTATCCTAATTTTTGTTTCAAGATAGGCTCCAGACCAGCTCACATTTTTACAAACAACGGGAAAAGTCTTTTTTATTTTTTCTCCCTCGATAAATGCGATAAATTCCACAGGTATTCTGTCAAATGTTCTCATGTTAACATTTTTGATGTTTAAAAGTGTATTTAAGGTATCTTTATTTAAAATTTTCACAGGGTAGGGCTTTATACCATAGACAAAGGCTCTGTATTCCTTAAAATCTCTTGAAGGATGAATGATGTTAATTATTGGAAATGTTGATCCCCTGTTACTGGAGTAAAGAATGCTTGAAATTACAACATAATTGACCATTAAATTGGAAGAAATACCAAGTATTACACAAAAATTATCTTCATTTTGATTTTTAATTTTTTCTTCTAATTCTTCAAAACTTTCTACTTCGGTAACATTTAATTCTCTTCTATCTATTTTAAATTCGTTGTCACTTAAATTGAGGAAAAAGACCTTTAAGCTTTTCTTCTCTGGAACAACTTTAATCTTTTTATTCTTTTTTCCTTTCTTTTTATTAGACTTCATTTTTTGTTAAATTTTTCTAAAATATCCTTGGGAATTATTTCTCCTAAACTTCTGAAACTTTCACTCCCGGAAGCAATATATTTTTTTTCCTCTTCCAATTCTTTTGCCTTTTCTGCTTCTTCTTTCTTTTTCTTATCCCTCATTAACTTTTCTTCTTCCTCCTTTTTTAAGGAAGAAAGGGATATTTTTTTACCTTCTTTATCTACTTTTATTATTTTAACCTCTATCTTTTCTCCTTTTTTGTATAGTTCTTCTAATTTTTTTCCTCCTGTAAATGGTAGTTCAGATATGTGCAGTAAACCTTCCACTCCTTCATCTAACTTAACAAAAAGTCCATAGGGCATAATCGTTTTTATTTCACCTTCTATTATATCTCCAATTTTATATTTTTCAAGGAATTCTTCAAAGGGATGAGGGGTGATTTTTTTGACACTGATGGAGATTCTCTTATTCTCTTTATCAACATTTACAATCATTCCCTCCACCATGTCATTAACATCTATTACCTCTTTTGGGTGCTTAATCTTTTTCCAGGAAAGTTCTGAAATAGGGGCAAGCGCCCTTATTCCTTCTTCTAAACTTATAAAGGCACCGAATTTTTCAAGTTTTACGACTTTTCCTTTGACAATTTGTCCTTCTTTGTATTTTTCTTCAACGTTGTTCCATGGATCTTCCTTTAGGTCCTTTATACTCAATCCTATCTTTTTGTTTTTCCTGTCTATGTCAATGACCTTTGCTCTGATGACATCCCCAATTTTAAATAGAGAATTTATGTCTTCCACCATGTCCCAGGAAATATTTGAAATGTGGACCAATCCTTCGTGAAGGCCGAGATCCACAAATACGCCAAACTTTGTTATCTGTTTGATTTTTCCTTCCACTATGTTTCCAACATTTAGGTTTTCCCAGAATTCCTTTTCTTTTCTTTCTCTTTCTTCTTCAAGCACTACCCTTCTTGAAACAACTATGTTTTTGGGATTGAATTTTTCAATTTTAAATTCAAGTTCTTTTCCAACAAAGTTGTCAAGGGAATCTGTGTATTTTAGGTCCACTTGAGATGCAGGCATAAATGCTTCAATGCCATCCATATCTATTTTTAATCCGCCTTTTACAACTTCCTTAACTTTTCCTTTAACTTTTTTCCTCTTTTTAAAACTTTCCCTTAATTTTTTCATTCTTTCCTTTAGCATTGCATTTTTGTGTGAAAGCCTGGGGGAAAAGTCTGTTTTTCCTGAAGATATGACTTCAACTAAAATTTTGTCTCCTTCTTTAAATTTAATATTTCCCTCTTTGTCTAACACTTCTTCCTTGGGGACTATTCCCTCACACCTTGTTCCTACATCTACTAAAAGATGATCTTCTTTGATTTTTATGATTGTCCCTTCCACTATTTCTCCCGAGTTCAGACCATCAATTTTTCTGTTATATTCATTTAGCATTTTTTCAAATTCATTTTCGGGATTTAAATTGCTCATTCCTCACCTCTGATTAATAAAAATTTGAACTAATACTTTACAGTAAAAGGAAGTTATTTACAAGTTTTTTATTGAAAATAAAAAGGTATTTACTGTAAAATCAACTGTCTAAAGAGGTGTTGATATGAAGGAATTTTTGCACACCATAAGAGTTGAACATTTCTTATTATATGAGATTTTGATTTCTATTTTAATAGTTTTAGCCTTTTATATACTCTCAAAAATAGTCAAATTTCTTCTAAATAGATATATTTCTAAATTAGTTGAAAAGACAAGAACTGAAATTGATGACAAACTCCTTGAAGTTTCCAGTGCCCCAATTAGAAATATTTTTTTAGTGGCGGGGGTTTATTTTGGAATAAAAAATATTGAGAAGTATCATAAAGTTTTTGGGAGAGTTGTATCTTATTTAAAGTATATAAATACACTATTATTTTTGATAACGGTTTTAATAGTTGTTTTCTTTTCTTTGAGGGTTACAAAAATTTTCACACAGTGGCTGCTTGAGAGGGAAGAAGAAAGGGAAAATAAAATAGTTAAGAAGGAATTCGTTCCTATAATAAATAAGGTTGTATCTGTCTTTATCTATTTGCTTGCAGTTGCTGTTATACTACAACATTTTCATAAGGATATCTCTTCAATAGTGGTTTCTTTGGGTATTGGCTCTCTTGCCATTGGACTTGCCGCTCAGGATACACTTGCCAATATGATTGCTGGAATTTTTATTATGATAGATAGACCCTTTAGGATTGGGGATAGGGTTAAACTTGAAACTGGAGAGATGGGAGATGTAGTAGATATAGGTCTAAGAAGCACAAAAATAGCCACATTTGATCATACCATATTGATTGTACCCAATTCAATTATGGCAAAGAGTAAGTTGACTAATTATTGTTATCCAGATGAGAGGATTAAGATAAAAATTACTGTAGGTGTTTCATATGGATCTGACCCGAAAAAGGTTAGAGATACACTTATGGAGATAATTAAAAATACTGATGGAATAGTAGAGGATCCGGAACCAGCAATTTTTTTCACCAATATGGGGGATTTTTCCATTGATTTTCTCATAATAGCGTGGACAGACGATTATCGCAATCAATTTTCCATTAAGTGTAATTTACTTGAGAATGTTTATAAGGGTCTTTCTGAAAAGGGAATTGAAATTCCATTTCCCACTCAGACAATTTATGTTAAAAATGAATAGTTGAAAATTATTTAAGGAGTTTTGTATGGTTTTAAAAAGAAAAGTAAAAGTAGGAGATGAAGTAGAGGCAAAGTGTGGTAAGTGTAAAAAAGTAACTTTTCATACAATTGAATCAATGGATGGCGATGAGATTTTAAAGGTTGTATGTAAAGTTTGTGGAGCCAGACATAAATATAGACCACCTAAGCGCAGTAAAGATAAAAAGAAAGCGGAGAAAAGGATGGCGAAAAAAATGGAAGAAAATGAGACTCGCTGGAAGGAGTTTGTCCTGGAGAAGGATGGAGAGAGTTTAAAACAATACGATATTTCAGGTGTTTATGAGGAAGGTGATTTAATTGAACATTTTAAGTTTGGTAAAGGATATGTTCTTGAGATTATGGGAAATAAGATGATTGTTGTCTTTAAAGATGGTGAGAGAAAACTGATTTTCAATGTGAAAAAATAATGGTGGAGCTAAGGGGATTTGAACCCCTGACCCCGTGACTGCCAGTCACGTGCTCTTCCAACTGAGCTATAGCCCCACTGAAAAAATAGTTTATTTTTTTATTTTTTTTTGTCAAGAAAAATCTATTGGGAGTGACTATGGATAAGGTTATAACAGTTTTTGGAAGTGCTTTTCCCACAGAGGAAGAATATAAAATTGCTTATAAAGTGGGAGAGAAAATAGGTTTAAAGGGACTTTCCCTGTGTAATGGGGGGTATTTTGGCACCATGGAGGCGACAGCAAGGGGATGTGTTGAAATGGGAGGGAAAACCATTGGAGTAACAGTTAAAGAGTTTGGTTCTACTACTCCTAATTCTTTTATAAAGGAGAACATTATTGCGGAAAATCTATTTGAAAGGCTGAAGATATTGTTGGAAAAAGGAGATGCATATGTGGTTCTTCCAGGGAATACCGGTACACTTGTGGAACTTTCCCTTGTATGGGAGTACTACAATAAGGGGGTATCTGATAAGATAATCATTGTGCATCATTTCTGGAGAGATGTTGTTAAATCCATTGAACACAAAAAGGAGATTTTTTTTGATTTACCCCGTGAAAGGGATGAATTTTTTGAAATAGTAAATAGTGGGAAGATGTTTGTTGTAAAAGATATTTTAAAGGGTGTTAATTTGTTGTGTGATTACCTAAAAAAAGAGGGGAAATACCCCCTCTCCTAAGAAATATATTCCTCAACTATTTTTACTATTTCATCTCCAACTCTGTCCTGTCCCTCTTTGGTGGAAGCCCCAATATGCGGTGTGCAAAGACAATTATCCATTTCTATAAATTCTCTAAATGTTGGAGGCTCTGTTTCATATACATCAATACCAGCTGCCTTAATTTTTCCATTTTTCAAATATTTAAGTAGTGCCTTTTCATCTACCACTCCTCCCCTTGCGCAGTTTATTAAGATAATTCCATCTTTCATTTTTTCAAATTCTTTTTCTCCAATCACTGCCCCAACTTCTTTAATAAATGGCACATGTAAAGTAATTATGTGAGAATTTGATAAAAGTTCATCCATATTTACCTGGGTAACCCCTTCAGGAAGATTTTCCTTTTTAACAACATCATACCCCAGAACCTTCATTCCAAGGCATGTTGCCCTTTTGCATACTTCTATTCCTATGTTGCCAAGACCTATAACACCGAGGGTTTTTCCGTAGAGTTCAGTCCCCTTAAACTTTTTCTTTTCCCATTTTCCATCTTTCATGCTTCTATCTGCTTCACTTAATCTCCTTGACAGTGCAAACATCATTCCTATGGCAAGTTCAGCAACGGATATTGCACTTGCCGAAGGGGTGTTTTTCACTGTGATTCCCAGTTTTTTTGCTGCTTCTAAGTCTATATTGTCAAGTCCAACGCCGCCTCTTATTATTAATTTCAAATTTTTGGCCTTTGAAAGGATATCTTCCCTCAGTTTTGTGGCTGATCTTACTATTATTACTTCATATTCCCCGATTGTGTTCATGAGTTCTTCCTTATCCATACCAGTTTTTATATAAACCTCACAGCCCAGGTTTTTTAAACCTTCTATTGCCCTTTCTGATATGGGATCAGAAACCAAAACTTTTACCATTTTTTAGATTCCTCCTAAATAAAATTTGTAATAAGAATTATACTATTTATTTAATTTTCCAATAAAGGAAAAAATTCTTTTATTTGTTTTATTTCTTCTATGGGATGGAAGGAATCTGTAACTACATTTTGTGCACAGAGGTAAATTTTGAATATTTTTTTCAGGGATCTTCATTTCCTTCAATTTGATATTTATGGCTTTTCTGAGGTTAAGGTGGTATTTATTTTCAACCTCCGTAAAGATTTCTTTCAATACAAATTTTTTACCAAAAATCTCGAGAAGTTCGTCACCCACTTCATAACAGGCTTCACATATCCCAATTCCTACCATGGCATATATATTTTGAGGAATGGATTTAAATTCTCCCACCATTATTTCAATAGCCTTTTCCACAATTCCAGATGCCACTCCTCTCCATCCACAGTGGATGGCTCCAAAAATATCTCTTTTTACATCCACAAGAAGCAAAGGATAACAATCGGCACCTTTTACTCCTATCAGTAAGTTTACTTTGGATGTAATTATTCCATCTCCCACCTCTTCCATTTTTTTTTCAGGGATTATGATTTTATCTGAGTGTACTTGTTTTAAAAAAAGTATTTTGAAGTTATTGTGGGAAATCAATTTTTTCAGATCATTTTCTATATCTCTGGTGGAAGATGGTAGAATAATTGCGTTGAAAATTTTTTTCTGTAAAAGATAATCTAATTGAAATATAATTTTTTCGTTGGCTACTTTTTTAGAAAGGAACATTTTACCTCGTGATAGTTGGAGTTGGAATAGACATTATAGATGTAAAAAGGTTTAAAGTAAAATGGGAAAGTAAAAGTGAAAGATTTTTTAGGGAAATTTTCACTGAAGATGAAATGGAATATTCCAGAGAAAAGAGAAACTCTCCCCAACATTTTGCAGCAAGATTTGCGGCAAAGGAGGCCCTTTTTAAAGCCATGGGGACGGGGAAAATAGCACCTTTTAAATGGGTTGATGTAGAGATTGTTATTGGAAAAATGGGGGAACCTCAAATAAATTTACATGGAGAGACCAAGGTCTTTCTAAAAAATAAATTTGGAAAAGATATAAAAATACACATCTCAATTTCCCATATTGATGAATATGCCACTGCAATAGTTATACTTGAAAAAAACTAAATCTTTTCAATTACAGATTTTTTTTTATATTCCATGGTGATGTTTTTATCTCTCCTATCATCGATTTTTATGAGGGTTAAATTTCTTGGGGCGCCCTTTTCAAGAGGTAATAGATGTATTTTCTTTGCCAGATGAAATAATTCATCGATATTTCCTTCTATTACTGTAGAAGTTGGAGTTAGTTCAAATTTTAGTCCACTCTCTCTTATTAATTTAATTGCTTCTGCAACATATTTACTTACACTTGGGCTGCCCGTTACCGGTATGATTGTTATTTCCATAATAGCCATATTTTTTCTCCCTTTTTCATGGGGTTTAAATATAATTTTAAAATATTTTTAAAAAATTTTAAAAAAATAATAAAAAAAATTGAAATTTTTTCACAAGGTTATAAGATATATTGTTATTTTAAATTGAGGTTTTAAAATGAGATTAGGTGTTGGTGAAGCAATTTTACTTTTGATTCTTTTTCTTCTTCTTTTTGGAGGAAGAAAATTACCGGAACTTGCAAAAGGAATTGGAGAGGCGTTGAAGAATTTTAAAAGTGCCATAAATGATGAAGATGAGAAGGGCAATGGAGGGAAAAAATAGAATATGTTTGACATAGGATTTGGAGAACTTTTGCTACTTTTTGTTCTTTTTTTTGTATTGTTTGGTCCTGAAAAATTGCCAGAAGTTGCCCGTGGAGTTGGAAAATTTTATTCTGAAATAAAGAATTATTTTGAAGATCTAAAAGATGGTGTGGAAAAGGAGATAAAACTTGAGGAATTTAAGAAAATAAACAAAATTGATGGGAAAGTGGAGAACCTTATTCTTCCCCCCGATGAAGTTGAAAGAAGAAGGAAAATTGTGCTTGAAAAAAGGAAAAATTTGGATGGAAAAAAATAAGAGACAGAGTTATTGGGAACATCTTCAAGAGTTTAGAAATAGAGTTTTGTGGATACTCTTTTACCTGGTACTTGGGTTTATTGTTGCATATTTTTTTCATAAAGAAATTTTTCAACTTCTTGCACTTCCTCTGCTTAAATGTGCGCCCAGGCAGTATAAAAATGTTTTTGCCTTTCATGAATTGAGTGAGCCATTTTTTACCTATTTAAAGATTTCCTTTTATAGCGGTATTTTTATTGCATCTCCTTTTATCTTACATCAAATATGGCTTTTTATTTCTCCCGCTCTATATAAGAGTGAGAAGAGGTTTGTAATTCCATTTATATTCTTTTCAACAACACTTTTCTTGTTGGGGGGGCTTTTTGGGTATTTCGTGGGGTTAAAGTATATGATCTCTTTTTTTATGCAGGAAGCAGAAGGCCTTATCCCTGTGATTACTATGAAGGGGTATTTTTCCCTTGCAATTACCGTTATTTTGGGTATGGGGATTGTTTTTGAACTACCAATTTTAATTTTATTTTTAACCCTCTTTAGAATAATTGATTACAAGTTTTTACTCTCTAAGTTGAAATGGGCTATTTTTATAATTTTTCTAATTGCTGCCATAATAACTCCTTCAGGAGATCCCGTAACACAGACCGTTTTTGCACTTCCCATGGTTATTTTATATCTGATAGGGATAGTCGTTTCCTACTTTGTAAAAAAGAGACTGTAAGATTTTTCTACATATGTAGAATAAATCAACACTGATTTTATCGCTGAAAATCAATGCTTTTTAGAATTTCGTTGGAAAATCCAACATAAACGTCCACTGCAAAAATGGGTAATCTGCCATTTTCTGTTGATATTCAATAATTTTTGAATTGGCACATTTATTGCTTTATAGTTGTTTGGGAGGTGAAAGGAAATGACACCACTACTTGTTATATTGAGTATGGTTTTTGAGATCCTCTTAAGTAAAGAGGGGAAGAAAAAAATAAAAAGGGATTCTGAGGTGGTCCCCTTTGACAGGCTGACGGGGTTAAAAGAGTTGTTTTTCTCATTGGGGGATAATAGAAAGGTGTGTAGATACTTTTTTTCAGGGGCTTTAAAGGATAAAGTTATCTGTGAAAATGAATTTGAATGTATGGATTGTCACATACATCAAAGGTTTGGAAAAGTTAATTTTTGTCCCACATGTAGAGGTGGAGTTGAAAAGGTTTCAGGTTTTGATTTTAATACCTGTTATTTTTACCACAGAGGTCATACATTCATAAATATTGAAAGAAATGGATATGTGAGGGTAGGTGTTGATCCCTTATTGAGAAGTGTTTTTAGAGATGCACAAAAGATTATGTTATTTGAAGAGGGAGAGTTTGTGGACATGGATGACATTTCCTTTGGGATTGTAAAAAATGGGAAAGTTTTTCCAATTCTCTCTCCAATTTCTGGTGAAATCGTGAGGATAAATGAAAATATTCTCACAGAGTTAAATGGAAAAGTAAGTAAATTCCCCTGGGTTTATGTTGTAAAGCCCTTTCACCTTTTGGTTGACCTCCAGAAGTTATTCTATGGGAAGGAAGCAATTAATTGGTTCAGATATGAGATTGAGGAGTTTGTAAAAGAGATGACCGGAAATGATTTATTTGCTGCAGATGGTGGAGTGATTAGTTTTAAAGATCTGGAGGTTAACTATGATAAGTTTGTGGAAAATTTTTTATTTTCGCTAAAAACAAATAATGGAGGTATATCATGACTGTATTATTAGTAATTTTAACTTTTTTTGCAATGTGTGCTGTGGGCTCTTTCCTTGAATATAAAAGGAGAAGTGCCCGTAAGAAGGTGGCCTCAGAAAATATTATAGGGACACCTGTTTTTGCTCAGGATGGTGGTAAGCCCATAGAAGATGATAGTAATGAAGAAAATAAAAATGAAGAAAGGAGGTAAAAAATGGTTGCATTACTTGTAATATTTACCATATTGGCTTTTTTAGTGGTGGATGGAATAGTGCTTTCCTTGAGAAGGAGAAGAGAAGGTGTGGGTGAATATTCCCCTTCTTCCAATTTAGTATTTGCTCAGGATGGTGGAAAACCTGTAGAGGATGAAAAAAAGGAATCTTTAGATTCTGACGAAGAAAAGTAAGTTCATGGGTTTAACTTTTTAAAGTGTGGAGCCATTCCCTTTTGAGGGAATGGCTCTTAAATATTTTTAAATATTTTTAAAAATATTTTTACTATTTTTTAAAGATATTTTATAATTTTATTTATAATAAATTATGGAGGGAAAAAATGAGTAAGGCTATGCTTATAGACATAACTGAATGTCTGGGTTGTGGTGTATGTGCAGAAGCCTGCAAGAAAGAAAATCACCTGCCGGGAGAAGTTGGAAAGGAATTGAATTACGCAAATTATACCATCCTTGAAGAGATTGAAGATGATGTCTATTTCAGAAATTTATGTAGACATTGTGTGGATCCCACCTGTGCATCGGTTTGTCCAGTTTCAGCACTTCATAAAACACCGGAAGGTCCTGTTGTTTATGATTTTGATCTCTGTATAGGTTGTAGATATTGTATGATTGCCTGCCCCTTTGGTATCCCCAAATATGAGTGGCATAAACCCATACCCAGGGTTAGAAAATGTATAATGTGCTATGACACAAGGGTTAAAAAGGGATTGCCCACAGCATGTGCGGAAGCATGTCAAAACGAAGGTGGTGGTGCAACATATTTTGGGGAAAGAGATGAACTTTTAAAAATGGCACATAAGAGGATAAAGGAGAATCCCGATAAGTACCATCCATTTGTCTATGGTGAAAAGGAAGTTGGTGGAACAGGCGTAATGTTTCTTATACCTAAGGATGTTCCCCTTAAAAAGGTGGCTCAAATGGGATTGAGAATGGATTTACCCAATAAACCTCTACCTGAACTCACCTGGAATGTTTTAAATAAAATACCTGTTATTGTCCCTGTATGGGCGACATTTTTAACGGGAATGTGGTGGCTGAACAATAGAAAGATAGAGGTTACTGAAAATGATGGGGTAAAACCTGAAAAAAAGAGTGAAAGTGATTAATGGGAGGTAAATATGAATATTAAAAATATAAAGATAACCTTCTGGAGAGTTGTTGCAGCTATAATCCTGCTTTTTGGCATAATTGCCACATTTCAAAGATTTTTTTATGGGCTTGGTTATGCTACCCATCTTTCAGATAAATTTCCATGGGGATTGTGGATTGGCTTTGATGTAATTTCTGGTGTTGGACTTGCTGCGGGTGGCTTTACAATTACGGCCATTGTATATATCTTTAATTTGAAAAAGTATCACTGCATTGTAAAACCAACAGTTTTAACTGCATTTATGGGATATGTGTTTGTAGGGATTGCACTTTTATGGGATTTGGGTAAATATTTTGACATCTGGCATCCCCTTGTATATTGGAATCACCATTCTCCCATGTTTGAACTGGCGCTTTGTGTGGCGACATATACCTTTGTACTTTTTCTCGAATTTTCCTCCTTCACCCTTGATAAATTTAAGTGGTTTAGGAAACCTGTCAACTTTTTGAAGGGTATATATATCTTACTTGTGATTTTAGGGGTGTTGATTTCCACATTACACCAGTCTTCTCTTGGGACACTCTATGTAATTGTACCTGAGAAATTATATCCTCTCTGGTATTCGAAATTGCTTCCAGTATACTTTTTTATTACTTCAATTGGTGCTGGTCTTGGGATGACAATAGTGGAATCCTATCTCAGTTGGAGGGCTTTAAAGCATGAGGTTCCCACAGAGATTCTTGCCAACCTTGCAAGGGGAATGGTTGTTATCCAGTTAACCTTTTTCGTGGCATATTTTGAAGATCTATTGGTTCACAATAAGTTGCACTATCTATTTGATGGAACTTTTTATTCCTTTATGTGGTGGCTTGAATTTATAATGTGGACACTTATCCCAACAATTGTTGTGTTTAATAGAAAGTGGATCTCCAAAAGAGCAGGCGTATTTGTTGCGGGATTTTCCTATGTGCTTGGATTTTTATTAAATAGATTGAATGTTTCCACAACGGCGATGGAGTATTCCGCAAAGGCCCATTATTTTCCATCGTGGCAGGAAATAGCCGTATCCGCTTCCTTTGTGGTGATATGCTTTATGATTTTTGGCTTTGCAGTAAAACATTTTGATATTTTTGAAGAGGAACATTCCACAAATTAGGAATAAAATGGGAAAGGGATTTAACTCAATAACCTTTAAGATTGGTTTAATTGTGGCCACCGCCCTTCTGGTGGCCTTTTTCTTTTTTACATTTTTACTTTTAAAATATCAGAGAAAAATTTATATGGAGTATCTATTCTTGGATATGAATTCCATTTCAGAAACGATTCTAAATTCTCTTGAATTTGACATGATGTCAAATAATACTGATGCAATTAATAAAACCATTAGATTGATTGGAAAACAGAAATTGATAAAGGATTTGCGGATAATAGATCACTCTGGAAAGGTATGTGCTTCAAAAGATAAAGGGGAACTTGGAAAGGTTTTCTTAAAAAATAAGAGTAAAAAGTGCCTTGTATGTCATAGTAGGGAAAACCTGAAAAAAAATAAGTCCCTTGTTTTTTATGAAAGGGGTAATGAAACCTCCTGTAAGTTAAAGGGGATAACTCCCATTTACAATAAGCCAAAGTGTTATAATGCTTCATGCCATGCCCATAGCAACAGGGAAAAAATATTGGGTTTTTTAGACATTTCCGTGTGTACTGAAAAACTGTACCAAACCCGGAGACAGAGTGAAAAGGCTATATTGTTTGTTTCTATATTTTTTATATTTTTCTTTTCCTTTGTCATAATTCTTATGATTAAAAAATTTATAACCCATCCCTTAAGGGATTTTGTCAATGGTACAAAAAGGGTCGCTGATGGGGATTTTAATGTTCAACTTCCTGTTCAGAATAGAGATGAAATAGGTGAACTTGCAAGGGCTTTTAACACAATGGTCCTTAAAGTAGATGATCTTACGAGAAATCTTGAGAAGAAAGTTGAAATAAAGACTGAAAAGTTGAGGATGGCTCAAAAGAGAATACTTGAGGCAGAGAAAATGTCTTCCCTTGGGCGGCTTGCAGCCGTGATAGCACATGAAATAAATAATCCAATTTCTGGACTTGTGATATTTATAAATCTTATAAGGAAACAACTGAAGAAAAAAAATTTTACAGAAAAGGACGTTGAAAAAATAGAGGAACAGTTAAAGTTAATGGAAAATGAAGCAAAAAGATGTGGAAACATGGTAAAGGAATTACTTGCCTTTTCCCGGAATGAATCTGGTGCTCCCATGCTTACAATCCATGTCGGTAATGTGATAGAGAAGGCAAAAAGAATGATGGATTTAAAAATAAAGGACTTAAATGTGGTCATTAGTCTTGAAATAGAAGAAAACCTGCCACCTATAAAGGGAGATCCCAATAAACTTCAACAGGTATTTATGAATTTAATTCAAAATTCAATAGATGCCATGCCCATGGGAGGGGAAATCAGGATTACTGCTAAATACAATGAAATTGATAGGGTAATTGAAATAGAAGTGTCTGATGAAGGGGTGGGAATCCCAAAAGAACATCTAAAGCATATTTTTGAGCCCTTTTATTCTTCTAAGGATGATGGGAAAAGTGTTGGTATAGGACTTTTCGTTGTGTATGGAATTATCCAGCAATTTGGTGGCACAATAAGTGCTGAAAGTACTGTGAATAAAGGTACAACCTTTACAATAAAATTACCTGTAAATTGAGGGGTTAAAATGGAAGGAAAAAAAATAACCATATTAATTGTGGATGACGAATTAATTGTTAGGGAATCCATGAAAAATTGGTTGGAGGAAGATGGATATGTGGTGTTTACTGCAGAAAATGCAGATGATGCTTTTAACTTTTTGGGAAGGAGAGAGGTGGATATTGTTTTTCTGGATATTAAGATGCCAGGTATAGATGGAATTGAAGTTTTGAAGAAGATAAAATCCACGTATCCTTTTATTGATGTGATAATGATGACCGCATATGCTTCCATAAACACAGCGGTTGAGGCCATGAAATTGGGGGCTTATGATTATCTTACAAAGCCCTTTGATCCTGAGTATGTGTCAATGCTTGTAAAAAAGATTGTATCCCACAGAGATCTTGAGAGGGA
Source organism: Acidobacteriota bacterium (assembly GCA_027064125.1). Lineage (GTDB taxonomy): Bacteria > Acidobacteriota > JAAYUB01 > JAAYUB01 > JAMOQF01 > JAMOQF01. Next base: position 15,472 of record JAMOQF010000173.1, on the reverse strand, counting down.
GAATGTAAAATTAAAGGAAAGACTTGAATCTGCCCTAAAACAGGTACACATAGTTGGTGAGAGTAAAGGAATTAAAAAGGTCTTAAAATCAATTGAAGAGGTTGCACCAACAGATGTTTCAGTGTTGATAACTGGAGAAAGTGGAACAGGTAAAGAGATGGTTGCAAGGGCTATTCACTATGCCAGCATGAGAAGGTTTGAACCCCTGGTGGTGGTAAGTTGTGGGGCACTGCCTGAGGGACTGATAGAAAGTGAACTTTTTGGATATGAAAGGGGGGCCTTTACCGGGGCTCTGTATAAAAAGAAGGGAAAATTTGAATCTGCAAATGGGGGTACACTTTTTCTGGATGAAATAGGTGAATTGACTCCTAAGATGCAGGTTGATCTTTTGAGGGTATTACAGGAAAAGGAAATTTCTAGGATTGGTTCCAATAAAACCATAAAAGTTGATTTTAGGGTTATTTCTGCCACAAATAGAGATTTGAGAAAGATGGTGGAAGAAAAGAAGTTCAGGGAAGATCTTTTTTATAGGTTAAATGTCTATAATATTCATATCCCACCGCTCAGAGAAAGGAAGGAGGATATACCTCTTCTTGTGGAGCATTTCGTGAAACAACTTAGAAGGAGAATGGGAAAAGATATAGAAGGTGTCACACCTCAAGCGTTAAAAAAATTGATGCACTATTCCTGGCCAGGGAATGTAAGGGAACTTGAGAATGCGGTCGAGAGAGCCTTTGTGGTTGCCAGAGGAAAGTTAATCACCACTGAGGATTTTTCATTTATGGGAAATGAAGATGATAAATTTGATATTCCTTCTGGGCTTTCTCTTTCAGAACTTGAAAAGATCCACATAAAAAAAGTTCTTGAAGAATGTGATTATAACGTTTCTCAGGCCGCTAAAGTGCTTGATATTGATAGAACTACTCTTTACAATAAAATGAAAAAATATGGTATTTCAAAGAAGTGAGAAAAAGATATTTATTTCCCTTGTGGATGTTCCAAAGTCTTATATTGACAGTGATATGATTGAAAAGTTGTCAAACATATTCAGGAGGAGAATTATTATACAATTTGAGTCTCTTTCCCTTGATAAATTTTTTGATCCCATTAGAGATCAATATCATTCCACTGAGATTTTAAGATACTTTATTTTTAATCATTCCATTAGCGATGGAGATAAGAAATGTATTATAGTGAGAAAGGATCTATTTATCCCCATTTTAACATTTGTATTTGGAGAGGCACATTTAAATGGAAATTACTGTATTGTTTCCACTAACAGATTGTGTGAGAGATTTTATGATAGGACTCCCAATGTGGAAATATTTAAAGAAAGGCTTTTGAAGGAAATAGTTCATGAACTTGGCCATACCTTTGGACTCACTCACTGTTTGAATGATCTATGTGTTATGCACAACTCCTTTACAATTGAAGATACAGATAGGAAATCCATTTATCCCTGTGAGAGTTGTTTTGAAAAATTAGATGAAGTGCTTTAATTTTTTTTGCCCAGGAAGTCTATTACAAAGGTTCCCACCGAATCGCTGAATACATTGGTTGCTGTCCTGAACATATCCAGAAACCTGTCAACTGCAATAATTAAACCAATCCCCTGTAGGGGCAAATCCACTGCCTTTAAGATTATTGTCATCATTACAAGACCTGCCATTGGAATTCCAGCCGCTCCTATTGATACCAAAAGTGACGTAAGAGCTATTATAACCTGTTGGGAAAAGGATAAGTGGATCCCATATACCTGGGCTATGAATATTACTGCCACACACTCATATAAGGCAGTACCATCCATGTTGATGGTTGAACCCAATGGCAATACGAAACTTGCCACTTCTTTTGATACCCCTATTTCTTCAACCATTGTTTTTATGGTAAGGGGAAGTGTCGCTGAGGAGGAACTTGTGGAAAAGGCTGTTAAAAGTGGAGAAAGCATATTTTTAATGAATTTGTATGGGTTTTTTCTTGTAAATATAAAAAAGATTAGGGGTAGCGTTATAAAAAAATGGACAAAAATCCCTGAGAATACGGTCAGAAAATAGTAGAAAAGATTTTTAAAAATTTTTATACCACTTTTTGCAACAATTGCATATATGAGGCCGAAAATTCCATAAGGGGCTAACTTTATCACAAATTCAGTTATTTTCATCATGAGGTTGTAGAGCCCCTCAAACATTGAAGATAGAAATTTCACATCCCTTTCCTTTAGTTTTCCTATGAAAAATCCCACCAGTATTGAGAAAAATATAATGGGTAAAACATCCCCCTTTGTAAAGGATCTAAAAATGTTTTCTGGAATCATCTTTAGAATTGTATCTGTGAATCTTATCTCTATTGATGTGGAAAAGTTTGATACTTTTTCCATGTGTAAAATGGAGGCGTGGATGCATCCAGGTTTTATTATGTTTACAAGTATTTGACCTGTTAAAATTGCCAGCATACTGGTAGATACATAGTATATGAGTGTTCTCACTCCAAGTTTTGAAAAATTTCCACTTTTTGATGCTGAAAGTACTCCCACAACTATTGAAGAAAAAATAAGGGGCGCTATTAGCATTTTCAGTAATTTTAAAAAGATATTTCCAAGGAAATTTCCTATGGATGAGTGGGAAGGAAATAAGATTCCAGACAGAATACCTAAAATAACGGCAATAATTATCTGGATGTAAATGGGAATTTTTTTAGAAGTTGACATATTTAAGATATACTTTTATAGTTTTAAATTAAATTATAATGTTATGGTATTAGCATGAAAAGTAAAATATTATTTTTCTACTTTATTCTCTTTACATCTTCCATATTTGCAGGTGAGAGGGGCGTAAGTGTCGAAACTTTTATTTTACCTGTGTGGACAGTCATACCATTTGTGGGGATTTTGCTATCCATTGCTGTTTTCCCATTAATAAATAGTCACTGGTGGGAAAAAAATTATCCAAAGGTCAGTTTTTTTTGGATAGTTATCGCTTTTATCACCATGTTTTTTTCCATATGGAAAAGTGAATTCTCTTTTATGGAAGTTTTTGGACATGAGATGTTTCACACTTATGAAGAGTATATTTCCTTTATTATACTTCTCGGATCCCTTTTTGTTATTTCAGGTGGTATATATATTAAAGGTTCAATAAGTGGAAAACCCATTTCAAATGTGGTTATTTTGGGAATAGGTTCTGTTCTTGCAAGTTTCATTGGCACCACTGGGGCTGCCATGGTTTTGATAAGGCCTTTGATCAGATCCATTAAGTGGCGTAAGAAAAAGAAACATGTAATAATATTTTTTATTTTTTTAGTATGCAATATAGGGGGAGTTTTAACCCCAATAGGTGATCCACCGCTTTTCATAGGATTTTTAAATGGAATTCCCTTTGAATGGACATTCAGGTTGTTTCCCATGTGGATATTTGCTGTTTTATTTCTTTTACTACTATTTTTTATTCTGGACTTTATCATGTATAAAAGTGAAAAAGAGGTACCTGCGAAAAGTGGGGAAAAGTATATTAAAGTTGAGGGTTGGTTTAATATCCTCTTTTTATTGGGGATACTTGGATCGGTGATATTTAGTGGGGTGGTGGATTTAGGGGATATAAGAACCTCTTATGGTAGCCTTCAGATTTCAAATATTGTAAGAGATATAACAATGGTTGTACTTGCAATATTGTCTGTGAAACTCACAAGGGATGAAATTCACAATGCCAATAATTTCAACTATGAACCCATAAAAGAGGTTGCCTATCTATTTATAGGTATTTTTTCCGCCATGATTCCGGCACTCATGCTTTTAAATGAAAGGGGAGCAGAACTTGGAGTAAACACACCTTCCAAGTTTTTTTGGGCAACTGGAATTTTGTCAAGTTTCCTGGACAATACCCCAACTTATATGACATTTCTGGAAACTGCAAAGGGACTATTACATCTCTCAGTGGATCAATTGTTGGCGCATAATCTTGGAGTTAAAATAATTGAAGCAATTTCTGTAGGTGCAGTTTTTATGGGGGCAAATACCTACATAGGAAATGGTCCAAATTTTATGGTAAAGTCCATTTCTGAACAGGAAAGTATTAAGATGCCAAGTTTTTTTGGCTATATGTTCTGGTCAATTGTGATTTTGATACCCCTCTTTTTCGTAGTTGATTATATCTTTTTCATGGCTGGGTAGGAAAAAGGGGTTCTCCCCTCTTTCCTATTTAAATTGATGGCTTATAGGAAAGTGCTTCCTTTAAATTGTAAAAATCACTTCCCTTGGGAACGTTTCTTACTTTTGTCTTTAGGGTTTCTGGGTCTATTAATTCACTAAAAGAGATTGCCTTTATATCAAAGTTGTCAGTTACGCTTACCATATGGCCAAATTTTTTTCTATCAAATAGTATTGAGGCACCATACCCCAGCATGCTACCCATTACCACATCGAAACTTATGGGGGGAGCGGATCTTGTCTCATATCCTATTTGTTTCCCAACTATTTTTTTGTTTTTTCCCGTTTTGTGTTTGTATATTTTTTTGGTTTCATCTGCCAGAACTTTTGCTATTTCTGCTTTTCCATATATTATATTTCCATGTTTGTCCATTTCTTTTGGTTTATATTTGTCAGGTAGTTTATCAACAAGACCTTCTGCAACACAGATTACACCATACCCCTTATTTTCCCTTTCCCTCATTACAATTAGATCCACGAATTCATTGCAAAGTTTTTCTATGTCCAATACATCTTCTTCTATATCTTCACTTGCTACCATTTTTACCGCTTCTCCTGCAATTCCAGAAGCGTATGTTAGCCAACCAGATTTTCTTCCCATTATTTCAACAATAAAGTATGCATCAGTGGATTCAGCATCTGCTCTCAAATTTAAGATGGCACTTTTTGTGGTTTCAACTGCTGTCCAATATCCAAAGGTCCATGGTATACCAAAGTAATCATTATCTATCGTCTTTGGTATATGTAAAACTGGCATTCCCATAAGATTGAGATAATTGGCTACTTTTAACGTATCATCCCCGCCAATTGTAACAAGCCATCCAATTCCAAGATGTTCAAAGGCGTCTAAAATATTTTTTAATTTTTTATTTTTTTTGGGGTCATTCAGACATTTACGGGATACAATTCCTTTTCCAGGATTTGCTCTTGAAGTTTTTAGAAAGACACCCCTTCTATTTCTTATCTTTGTCATTGTTCCATCTAATTTCACATAGTGTACATTTTCCACAAGAGAATATGGGTTGTATTTTTCAAATTCTTCCAGATATTCAAATCCCTTGTAGAAACCTATAACCTGAATACCTTTATTTAAAAAAGATAGCACTGCCGAAGATATAACTGCATCTGCAGCGGGTGCAGGTCCTCCTGAAAATAAAATTCCTATTTTTTTCCCACCTTTAAAACCTTTCATTTTTTCCTCCCTTTTAAATTCTGTGAAAGAATTTTAAAATATCCTTTTCCTTGATAGTTAAGATTATTGGTCTCCCGTGTGGACAGTGTGTGGGGTTGTCCAGTTCAAAGAGAGCGTTAATGATATATTTCATTTTTTCAAAAGTCAACTTTTCATTTGCCTTAATGGCCGATTTGCAGGCAAGTGTTGCAGCAATTTTTTTCTCAAAATTTTCCATATAAACTTCTCCTTCTTCAATATAATTCGAAATAATTTCCTTTGCCACTTCTTCTGCAACTTCGGGAGATGCCATATATGGAATTTCTCTTAAGATGATTTCATCCTTTCCAAATATGTGGGTTAAAAAACCACATTGATTGAGAATATTTGATGCGTTTTTCAAAATATTTTCTTCTTTTTCCGATATTTTTAAAGTTATAGGGATTAGAACTTTTTTTCTCTTTATATTTTTTTCTCTCATTTCCTTTAAAAACTTTTCATAAAGTATTTTTTCATGGGCCACATGCTGGTCAACAATTATTATTTCCTCTTGAGAGGTTGCTATGATGAAGGTATCTTTAAATTGTCCTAAAATAATCCATTCCTCATTTTCTTCCTCTATTTTAAAGGATCTTTCAACCTTTATATTGGAGATCTCATCTTTTTTTACATCTTTCAGAGTAGTTTTAAAATTGAATTTATTTTCAAAAAAATTTTCTCCTCTATTTGAGGATGGCTCTCCCTCTCTCAAGAAGTAATTTTCATCGGGGATAGAAAAAAAGTTTCTTTCTTTATTTGTTTCCAGTGCCTTTTCTATTGTTTCTCTCAAAATTTTCGAAAACCATGGACCATTTTTAAACCTCACCTCAAGTTTTGCCGGGTGAACATTGATATCTATTTCTTCCTCAGGAATTTTTATAAAAATTACCGCAAATGGATAAGTGCCAGAAGGTAAAAAGTTTTTATAAATTTTAAAGAGTGTTGATGAAATGGTCCTATCCCTCACCATTCTGCCATTTATGAAAAAATACTGAAAGGAGGAATTATATTTGTAGTAATGAGGTAGAGAAACCCTTCCATGAATTTCTATTCTTTCATTCTTGAAACTTATTTCCTTCGAATTTTTTATATCTTCTTCTTTAAAAATCTGAGATATCCTCTGATTTAAATTTTTTACTTTTGGGATGTCTAAGATTGTCCTTGAACCACTTTTTAATTTAAAGCCTATTTCTGGATGGGAGAGAGCCATGTGATTTACCACCCTTATTATATGGGAAGATTCAACGGAATCTGATTTTAGAAATTTTTTTCTTACGGGAAGGTTGAAAAAAAGGTCTGACACTTCTATTTCAGTTCCTTCAGCCCATGAAATTTCATTTATATCAAATATCTTTCCCCCATTAATTTTAATTTCAGTCCCGGAAAAGTTTCCCTTTTCTTTCTCATCTTTTGATATGGTTTTAAGAATTATTTTTGATACGGAAGCAATGGATGGAAGTGCTTCTCCCCTGAATCCAAGGGTTGAAATTTTTTCTATATCCTCAATTTTTTCAATTTTACTTGTGGCATGGTGTTCAAAGGCCATTATGGCATCATTTTTTTCCATTCCAATTCCATTGTCTTTAACGAGAATTTTTTTCTTTCCACCTTTTTCAAAGTAGATTGAAATAAGGGAACTTTTTGCATCTATCGAATTCTCAACAAGTTCTTTGACAATTGAAGATGGCCTTTCCACAATTTCTCCCGCAGCTATTTTATTAATTACTTCATTTGGAAGAATTTTTATCTTTCCCATATTACACCTCAAAGAAATTTAATGGGAGTAATATTCTGAAAATTGTGCCTTCATTGGGTATTGATTCCACTTCGATTTTTCCTCTGTGGGCCTCAACAATGTTTTTCACAAGACTTAAACCAATTCCACTTCCCCTTATTTTTTTTACAAACATGTTTGAACCCCTTTGAAATTTTTCAAAGATTTTCTTAATATCTTTTCTATCAATTCCTATTCCATTGTCTTCTATTTCTATGAAAATATATTCTCCCTTTTGTCCACATCTTATTGATATTTCTTTTTCTTTCTTATCGTTATATTTTATACTGTTATCCAGTAAATTCATTATGACTAAAGAAAAGGTGTTTTTATCTATAAATATGTTTTTGGCATTTCCCATTTCTTCAATTGAAAATTTTACCCCTTCCTTTTCAAATCTGAATTTGTAGTTGTTTCCTATTTCTCTGAGAAACTCACATGGATTTACTTCTTCAAAATAGAGTTCCCCTATTTTCTTTTTTATATTTGATATGTCAAGGATATTGTTAACCAGTAACGCGGTTTTTTCTGCCTCATTTCTGATTATTTTTAAATAATCTCTGATTTTTTCTGGATTCTGGGCCACATTTATTTCAAGCATTTCACTATACATTTTTATAAGAGATATGGGAGTTTTAAGTTCGTGGGATATGTTCCAGAAGAATTGCTCCTGTTCCTTTGCAAGTTTTTGTTCTTCTTTTCTGTTGTAAAAGATAAGTGCCCAGCCGAGTAGAATGAGGGTTAAATTCATGGAAATTGAAAAAAAGGTAAAAAGTTTCTTGTTTTTTTCTTCCTTTTCCAGTTCTCTATAATTTTTGGGTGCCATTTGAATTAGCCATTTATAAAAGGTGTTTGGAAACCTTCTTTCCACAAAATATTTTTTTGATATGTTAAATGGATTTCCCAGAATAATGTTGTTTTCATAATCCCTTATACAGATATAGTAGTTTTGATCAAACTTCTTAAAAAATTTCTTCAAGAACTTAATGTATTCTTTTATGTCATATTCAAATGCAATTAACAAAACCTTTTTTTTCATTCTAAATTTTATCGCAGAAAAGAATCTGTAAGTATTTTTATCGTTGATATGGAGGTGAAAAATTGTATTTAATGGTATCTTTTTCCTGAGTAATTTTTCCTTTATTTCATGTGTTATAAAAATATCGTCAGAATTTTTTTTCTCAAAAAGAATATCACCATTACTATTTAATATGAAAATCCCTTTCAGTTTCAGGGGCTTAATGTCTCTAATTAGTTTGTATAGTTCACTTAAATTTTTTACCTTCGTAAGTTTGTAAAGTATTTCATCATTTTTTACAATTTTTTCTTCAATGGAGTTGAGGACCTCTTCCAGAAGTTTATAGTTTGATTGTAGCATGGTCGTTGCCAAAAAATTTTTTCCAGTTGGAAATACCTTAAAAGAAAGAATTCCAATGCTTATGGTTGAAAAAATAATCATAAGAGTACTTACCAGAAAAATTCTATTTTTTAGCATATGGAAATTTTACCTCTAAATGAATAAAATTTAAAAAAGAAAGTTTGATAAGTTATGATATAATTATTAATCTAAAAGGGTAAAGTTGTATGAAAAAGGCCGATATTAAAAGATATCTCTTTGTAATAAGGAAGGGGTATTTAATGCCTGTGGGTATTGTGGTTTTTATCATTTCCCTGAGTGTCTTCCTCTATTTTTTTATGGATTTTAGAACCAGCAAGAGAAACATAGAAATCAGGAAGAAAAAGGCCATCGATGGTTATGAACTCATAATAAGGAAATATCCTAAGATGAGTTTCAAATATAAAAAGTTATTGTCCAATTTGAAAATGGCAATAGAAGCAGGAAATTATGAAAAAATTTTGCCTTTATGTGATGCTATAGAAAGAAGTGAGGAATCAAAGGGGAAAAATTTAGTTTTCTTTCTGGTACCAGCAAGAATTGTGTATTATTCTCACGATTTGTCTTCACCTCTTTTTACTTTTACAATTATAGGTCTTGGTGGAATGGTATTATCCCTATTTCTGATAGTTTTTGGTTTTTTGAAGGCCATGAGTGCGGGTAGATATGTGGATAGAAGTGTTATAATGTCTCATTTAAAAAAGTATGAAATGCCAAAGTTTCCAAATAAATCAATTTTGAAAAGGGTGCCAAAAGGGGTGGTATCCATTTTTGTTGTCATAAATAAAATTGGAAAAGTGGAAGAAATAGAAGTAATTGAGGGACCAAGTGCCATTATGCCATATATAGTAGCAGCCGTGAGAAAATGGCGCTTTGAACCATTTTTATACAAGGGGAAAACCACCAAAGTTTTTGGGGAAATTCATATCAATATCAAGTAGAGGTAATTACTATGTTTCACAGAAGATTTTTTACAATTGTGTTGTTTCTTGTTATGTCTTCCTTTTTTTCATTCTCTGTGTCCCTTTCACTTGGGGATATAGTTGATAGACTGGCGGTTAGTCAGGATAGATCCAGCTGGTTCAGGGATAGATGTGTATACTATCAAAAGATTCATGTTAAAAGGTATAAAAAGTCTTTGAATAATGGTTTTTTTGGATTGTTTGCAGAAAAGGAATCGGTTGCGGAGGTATATCCCCTCGAATCAGGCGAGGTGGTTGCCCGGTTAATTTCTGACACCGATAATCATATGAAACCTAAGAAAGTCAAAGGGAAAAGAAAACTTATTTTTGGGGCCCCTGCCTTTCTCGAAAGAATCTTTTTTCCTTTTTATCCTGAAAATGTGAAATATTATGATGTTGTAGATCTTGGAAATGTGTTTGTTGAGGATTTTAATGGCAAAAAAATGGAAGTAAGGGCCATAAAGATTGTACCAGGAGTTAAAAAGGCTCCCATACCACTTGTTGAGGGAATATTTTATCTCGATCCAGATAAAGGCTATCCCATAAGATTGAATATTGATAGGTTGTATTTCCTGCATACCCTTGATAAAAAATTGAAGAAACTATATGATTTTACATCTGATATTTTTTATAAAAGGTATTTTTCTAAATTTTCCCTTCCTTATAGGGCTAAAGGAAAGGGGAATTCAAGAATTATAAGATATAAAGGGTATTTTGAGTTCTCTTTTGAAGAGTGGGGATATAAACCTTCTCCACTTTATCCTGAGGTAAAAAAATATTTTCAAAAGGTGGAGGAAAAATAGTTTGAAGATAATTGCCGGAAAGTATAAGGGAAAGGAAATAAAATGCCTTAAGGGTAATTTAATTAGGCCTACCCTTGCGCGGGTAAGAGAAATGTACTTTAATGTAGTAAGGGATTATATAGAGGGGGCAAATTTTCTTGATATTTGTTCGGGGACTGGTTCCATGGGGATAGAGGCTTTAAGTAGAGGTGCAAGATTTGTCCTCTTCATGGAAAAGGAAAAGGAAGTTATCGAACTAATCAAGTTAAATTTAAAGAGATGTGATATCTTATATGGATATAAAATATTGCAGGGGGATTTTAGAAAAAAGATGAAGAATGTGGAAAATATGGGGATTAAATTTGATCTTATCTATTTTGATCCCCCATATTTTAAAAATCTCTATAGGGATTTTTTTGATTTAATTAGGGATGCGAAATTTTTAAGTGGAGATATTATTATTGCCACCAACCATTTTAAAAAAATAGAACTTCCTGATAAGATACACTCATTTATTAGATTTAAGAAAAGGAGACAGGGGGATAGCATCATAAGTTTTTATAGAATTAAGAAGGATTAATTTTAATTAGTGATTTTAGTATCTTTAAATTTTCCACATCAAGTAAGTAATCTTTGTCTTTTGGTGTTTCAAGTATTCCGGGTATGTCTTTTAGTCTAATATCATTTAAAAAAAATGAAAAAGGTTTAAGTCCAATAAAACCCTTTCCAATATGGGCGTGCCTGTCTTTTCTACTTCCAAGTTCCTTTAAAGAATCGTTTAAGTGAATAGCAAATAAATTTTTTATTCCTATTTTTTTATCAAATTCCTCCATAACTTTTTCATATTTATTCCTGGTGGAAAAATCATAGCCTGCGGCAAAAATGTGGCAGGTGTCAAGGCAACAACCAAATCTCTCTTTTATTTCAACTTCTTTTAGAATATCTCCTATGTGTTCAAATTTGTATCCTAAATTTGTTCCCTGTCCGGCTGTTGTTTCCAGGAGAATTTTTACCTTTGATTTTTTTCTAATTTTTACCACTTCATTCAATGAAAGAACCACATTTTTTATTCCCCTTTTTTCTCCTATTCCTTTGTGGGAACCAATATGTATTACCACAAAGGGGAGTTTTAGTTGATCTGCCCTATTGATTTCATCTATTAAAGACTCTATAGATTTTTTTCTTAGATTCTCATCATCTGTTGCAAGGTTTATTAAATAGGAAGCATGGGAGAATACAATTTTAATTTCATATTTATCCTTCAATTTTAAAAATTCTTTTATATCGTCACTTTTAAGTGGTGGTGATTCCCATCTTCTTTGATTTTTTGTAAAAATCTGTATGGCTTTACACCCTATTTTTTGAGCAATTAGAATTGAATTTTTAACACCACCAGAGGTACTTAAATGTGATCCAAGTATCAAAATGTATCCCTTTCTATGTGGATTTTGTTTTCACTAATGGAAAAGACCATGCCATTGATGGGTGAGTGAATAGGTGTACCAAGATCTTCTTCTGAAACTTCTCCAATTTTTTCCCCTTCAAATACAAAGTCACCTTCTTTTATAAAGATTTTTGGGGATTTACCCTTTCCTTGATTTAAATCCATTGACACCCTTTGGGGTGTGTAAACTCCATAAAATTCAGGGATTCTGTCTATTAAATCGATTTCTAATCTCTTTTTTATTTTTTCAGATGTGGGTAGGTAGATTAGGGGTTCAGAGATTTGAGTTTCACAATTTTTTAAATTTCTCCTTTTCACTTTCTTCTTTAAACTTCTTATAACCTTTCTGGGAGATAGTCCCAGTGGACAACTATATACATAGCAAAGACCACACTCACTGCAATTTAGAATTTCCGTTGGAATTTCAAGTTTGCCTGAAAGAAGTTTAGAACTATTACGCATTATGAGGTGGGGAGATAGTTTCTTTCCTATTATATTTCTGCTACAGAAAAAGGTGCATTCCATACACTGATCGCAAACGCTTTTTGAAAGTTTTGAGAAAAAATCTGCAGTATGTTTTTTCTCAAAAAGTACCTTTGAATTTTCTGGAATAACAACAATTCCAGTAGTTGTCTTTTTTATGGAGTAGGATTCACCCACTAAATTTCCCATTAAAAGCCCACCTGCAAAAATTACAGGTTTTTTTGTTGTGTATCCTCCGGTTAGTTGTATTAAATCTTTAACTTTTGTGCCTATTGGTACATCAACTACCAGGGGTGTTTTTACATATCCTGAGACTGTTATGAACCTTCTCATGGTGGGTTGGTTTTTAATTATTGCTTCGTATATGTATAACAAAGTCTGTGTGTTAATCACCACAAACCCCTTTTCCCCAGGTGGTGTAAATGGGGGAAGGGTAAGGCCTTTTATGGATTTTATTATTATCTGTTCATCTCCTGCAGGATAGACATCCCTCATGAGGTAAAAGTGAAGATTTTTTATTCCTTTGATTCCGGCTTTTTGGAGATATTGTATGAGATCCCTTCTCTTTTCTTTTAAAACTATGTATATCTCTTCAAAGTTAAATATTTCTTGAATTTTGTCTAAGACAACAACAATTTCCTCATTTCTTTTTGAAAAGAGAAAGTAATCTGAATATAAAAGGGGCTCACATTCTGCACCATTTATTATTAAAGTTGTGAGATTATCAAAGGAAAACTTGGCGTAAGTGGGGAAACCTCCACCTCCTCCACCTACTACGCCCTTATCTTTTATCAACCTGATAAATTTTTCTTTGTACAAGTGGTATAAAAACCTTAGGAAATTTTTACCTTTTCCTCTTTTTCTTCTGCTTTATATCTTACTCTTTCCCACAGTTTTTTGTTGTAGATGCAGCCTGGATCTCCTGCCTTTATGTTTCCCGTGTATGCATCTGCTCTTGCCCTACACCCTCCACAAATGGATCTATAATCACAAACTTTACAATTGTCTTCGTAATTTTCCCTGTTGGAAAGTATATCGAAATAGATGTTGTTTTGCCAGATTTCTTTTAGAGTTTTTTCTTTAAGGTTTCCAAGTTTTCTGTGGGGGATATATACACATGGAGTTACGTCTCCATTTGGTTCAATTGCACAATAACACCTTGCGGCTCCACATCCTCCAATATATTTCGCGAGGATTCTCGTCTTTTTCCCAGAAGCAGATCCAGCGTGCCCAACAGCCATCATACCCTCTACTTCTGAATACATATAACATGCCCTTGCAAGTTGTGGCGCGGTGCTCATTATACTTATTTTCCCGCTTTGGAGATATTTATTTAAAAGTTTTAAGAGTTCTTCCCTTTCTTCTGGCCCAATATCAGTTATTTTGCTTTCCACACCTCTGCCCACTGGAATATAGTTGAAGTGTACAAATGTTGAACAACCAGAATCAATGGCGAGTTTTATGATATCTTCCACCTCATCATAATTTAGTCTTGAAATACATGTTGCCATTCCAACTCTAAGCCCTGGAGTATCTGCGGCATTTTTTATCCCTTCCATCGCCCTTTTCCATGCACCTTTGATACCTCTAAATTCATCGTGTTTCTCTGGTATTGATGAATCTATACTAATTTCAAGGTATTTTACACCATATTCCACAAGTTTTGCGGCTGTTTCCTTTGTGATGATTGTACCATTTGAGGCAACAGTTGTGTGTATTCCCCTTTCCTTACATCTTTTTAAGACTTCCCAAAAATTCCTTCCCATGAGGGGTTCACCGCCAGCAAAGGCAACAAATGGTACATATTCGTCTCCCATTTCATCTATCACCCTTAATTTTTGTTCCAGGGTCATTTCATCTGGTAAAGGTTTTGGGGTGGCATTCTGGTAGCAGTGCTTGCATTTTAGATTGCAGGCCTGGGTAAAATTCCAGACCACCATAAGCGGCATTACAAATTTCTGGGGAGTAAGTAGACCATATTTTTCTACACTTAATGCCGCGTTAACTAATGCCCTTAAAGTGGGCTTGTGGTGGAATAACTTAAATTTAATAAATTCCTTATTTATGTCTTTTTTTTCTATAAAGTAATCAAATATGTCGTGAATTAATTTAAATTTTATTCTATCTCCGATATTGGCATTGGGGTTTTCATATGAATACATGATTTTTTCAAATAGTGTTTCTTTACCAATTTTTTTCTTTGTTAGAAATCTTATGGCTGATATGGTTCTGGGATCAGAGAGCCATTTCTCAAAAGGATGTTCTTTGGTTTTTAACAAATTGTTATCTGAGAAACCATTTGTCTTCATTTGATCACCTCGCAATATGTAATTTACGATAAATTATATATTAAAAATTTTTTTTTTCAATATATTTAAAAATCAATTTCAAATTTTCCCCTGAAAATTCTTCCGATGCTGTTGTAAAAATTTCCAAAGAAAGGACTGTCTATATTGTTTTGCACATCCCTTGGATTAAAATGATGTGTTATGTTAAACATCTTTATTCCAATTCTTGTGTGGTAGACTTTTCCAAAAAATTTTATGGGGACTTTTCTCATGATCTGTAAATCAAGTGAGAAAAATCTTGGAAATCTTCCCCCCCTATTTCTTTTACTTACAAAATTTTGTTCCTCATTAATGATGGAATATGGGAAACCATTTCTGATTTCAGCAACCGGGGAAAGGATAAATTTGAATGGCAAATTTATTGTTCCGGTAATCAGGAATCTATGGGGAACATCAAAACTTTGAGGTCCAAATTCATCCGGTCTAAAAATTGGGTTATGATAATTCCCGAGATAGTATTCATATTGATTCAAATTTCCCCATGCTTCAGATCTTGTATAACTAAATACCAGGTTACTATCATTACTAAAGGTCAATTTTAACATTAAAAGGAGTTCTTTGTAATATGAACTTCCGTTGTTGCTGAGTAAAAGTGTAGGTTTGTTATCTAAATTTACCATATTTAGTATGAGGTCATCCTTTTGATTCCTCTGAAGATATCCAATTCTGAAGAGCAAATTTTTTGTAAGTTGTCTGTCAAATTGCACATTCCAGGTGTATGAATATGGGTTTTCAATGTCTGCCAGGACATTCTGGTATTCAATGGGACCATTTAAAATATTTCCATTTCTGTCAAATGTAGTAAGTGCCATCCTTTGATATTGGGGAAATACCGCTGCATTTAGAGGGATTTTATCAAAAAATATACCAAA
>JAMOQF010000172.1 GCA_027064125.1 Acidobacteriota bacterium | reverse complement strand
TCTATCCAGAAGATTTATAGAAAGGAAAAAGGGATTAATCTTACTTATTAGTCTCTGCCAGAAAAATTTTGAGTCATTGCTAGAATTTAGTTCTTATTCTTACTTGCCAACCCCCAAAGCCCCTTAAATTTTCTTCTTAAATTTTTGCCTGACACTTTCTCTTTACTTCTTACTTATTTACTTATTTGCCTATCTGCCTGACACCTTTTTAGCCTGCACTCCAAACCTTGAATCACAGATCAACTCATGCCTGACACCTTTTTAAAACTTTTCTCACTTACCTGTCTTACTTATTTGTCTGACACTTTTTAAAATTTATTCCCAGGTTCAGGCCTGTCCCACCTTCCTCCCCTAAATGTCCACTGAAGGTTTATAGATTAGAAAAAGGATTTTATTTAATCATTGCTTTCTGCTTGAGGAGTTTAATCCTACCAATTTTGAGTTTTCTTTTTGCTTGCCCACACTAAAATCCCCTTAAAGGTTTGTAGGATGAAAAAAGAAATTTTGTTTAAATCGCTAATTTTTCAAGAGGACTTTATTCTTGCCGGAATTTAATTTGTTTTTCTTCTCTTCCTCTTCCCTTTCCGTCCTTTCCCGCATGACACTAAATTTCTCAATTCCCATTCACCAAAAGTATATATATTGTAATTCCACTTATATCCAGTCAATCCCTCAGTTTGATGAAGTATATGGATTTACAAACACACCACTTAATTTTTGTCATCATATTTATTATCCACGCTCCAGCATCAAATGAAATATAAATAAACTTTAATACTATCTTATCTCTACAGGCAATTTAGTAGGATCCAGTTGAAATTTCACCGTTTTAAATTCCCCAAATTTAACCCCATTTTTATACATAATCGTAGATTCCGGAACTTTAATACCTGAAAAATTCTTAAATCCTTCAATTTTTTTCTCCACCAAAGTCTTATTTCCATCAGAAATATCCACGTAAGAAAAACCTTCCACTATTTTCTCACCTTCATTTAAAGAATAAAAGATGTCCAGAAAATTTTTATCTTTAAATAAAATCCTTATGGAATTTAATTTCTTTCCGAAAAATTCTCTCTTTCCAGTATCCCATACCACAAAATCCCTTTCAGGGACCAGAGTGGATATAAAAAGGAGATCCCTTTCAAAAACGCTCCTTAACTGTTCCAATTCCTTTTTAGAGAAATCAACCTTTTTACCCATTATTTCTCTATACCCATAGTTCCCTTTAAAAACAGTTTTAATTATTCCCATTGGAAGTTTCATATTTATATAAAGTTTATCCGGAAAAATCATAAAAGATTCCATTTCCACACCAGGAATCTCAACTGTACCATTTTGGTATATCTTTCCCATTACAACTTCTCTATAACCACTTATCTTTTTGCCAGAAAAACCGAGATTCATAAATATTTCTGTAAGAATGGATTTCCCCCTTTTTATTCTCAACTCATCGGGACCAACCAATTTTCTTTCAGGAAGTGGTATTGAAATATCCACCTCATTCACCTCTCCAAGTTTAGAAAGAGTTTTTTTCAATTTGTCCCCTTCTCCCACAACAAGAATTTTTAATTTTTCAGGATGGAGGTATTTTTGGGCAGCTTTTTTCACATCCAACACAGTTACCTTCTTTATTCCATCAAAGATTTTGCTATAGAAATCAAGGGGATACCCCCACATGTAAAGCTCCATCTCCCTTTTTAAATAGTCAAAACCATTTGCAAATTCAAAGACAAAGGAATTTAAGAAAGAATTTTTAGCATCTTCAAGTTCCTTTTCAGAAACTTCCTCCCTTTTTATTTTCTCTATTTCTTCCATTATTGAGGAGATGGCATCCAATGTGGACTCAGTTTTAGTTCCACAGTAAATCATGAAAACTCCAGGATATTCGAAGTTGGAAAAGATACCTCCACCTACGCTATATGCAAGTCCCTTTTCAGTCCTTATCTTCTGCATCAATCTTGAAGAAAAGGAATTGGTCCCAAGGATATTATCCAATACCAGAACTGCTGTGTAATCAGGATTTTTCCTTAAAATCCCAATATGCCCTAATCTTATATTAGATTGATTTACATCACTTTTATTCACAACATAAATCCCCTTTTCTCCACTATCGCTCAAAAAGGGAATCTCTTCCTTCATCCCCACTTTTTTCCAATTACCAAAAAATTTTTCAATATATGCCTTAGCATCCTTTTCTGAAAAATCTCCATAGACACCAATGTAAATATTGTCAGGGGAAATGTAAGCGTTGTAAAAATTCACCAGATCTTCTCTTTTTATTTTATCAAGGTCTTCATACTCAATCTCCCTTGTGAGTTTATTTTTGCCGTAAACCAATTTTTTAAATTCCCTTGTAGCAATAACGGAAGGGTCATCATTTCTCCTTGCAATACTTCCCCTTATTTTATTTTTTTCAACTTCAATTTTCTCCTCTTCAAATACAGGCTCCCTCAACATACAGGAAAAAAGTTCTATTCCCTTTTCAAAATCTTCAGAAAGGAAAATTCCTTGAATTTCCGCTTTATCTCTACCCACATCAACTGAAATGGAAGCCCCCAGAGAATCTATAATCTCATCAAATTTATCAGAAGAATACTTTTTATTACCTCCATTTCTCAAAAGATTATAAGTAATTGTAGCAACCCCAAATTTATCATCTGGAGACGCCAATTCCCCCGCTTTAACATAAGTTACAATTTTCACCTCAGGCAACTGGGGATCCTTCAGGAAAAACACCTTTAATCCATTTTCCAGTTGAAATATATCTATTTTGGGTTCAGAGATCTTAGAAAGAGGCGGAAATTTTAACCTCTCCCATGGCTTCTCCCTCTTTGCAATGACAAATAAAAATGAACATAAAATCATAAAATTTATGACCATCAATTTAATACCCATTTTCATAATCTCCTACTCCTTTATTTCTTATTTAAGATTCCTATTATCATATTTTCTTCTTTGAAATATTTATTTGCCACATCCAGAATATCCTCAGGCGCGATTCTGTCAATTCTTTTCAAAGAATCAAAAAGATTTTCCCATCCTCCACCTATGGTTTCATAATACGCCAGATTAAAAGCCATCTCCTGATTGGAGGAAAGAGATTCCACAAGCATTAATTTCTCTCTTTTCTTTACCCTTTCAAGTTCTTTTTCTGAAACTTTTTCTTTTTTCAACCTAAACAATTCATCTTCCAGCCTTTTGAGTAAATCATTCGCATCCACACCATTTGACGGAAAGGCATAAACTATGTACAAATTAGGATATTTATTTCCTGGAAAACCTGAAAGTGCTCCAACTGCTATTGCCTTTTTCTCTTCAATTACCAGTTTTTTATACAATACAGAAGAATTACCGCCTGAAAGTATATCAGTCAAAGCATCAAATATAAAATTTTCTGGACTATTAAGTTGAGGCCTGTGGAAGCACATCAAAACAAGGGGCTGAGCATCAGATTTCATCTCAATTATCTTTTTAGATCTCTGTGGAGGCTCGGGGGTTATATACTCATCTTTAACTTCCCCCGATGGTATTTTTGAAAAGTACTTATCTGCAAGTTTCTTCAATTCTTTCAGAGTTATATCTCCCACAACAGCAATTGTAATATTTTTCCCGCAATAGTATCTATCGTGCAATTTTCTAACTTCATCTCTTGTGGCATGTTCAATGTCGGACATAAAACCAATTGTGGGATGATGGTATGGATGTGCTTGAAATGCAGTACACTGAACTTCTTCAATTAATTTTCCTATGGGATTACTTTCAACCCTCATCCTCCTCTCTTCCTTAATAACCTCCTTTTCCTTGTAAAACTCTCTCATCACAGGATTTAAAATCCTGTCAGATTCCATATACGCCCATAACTCAGCCTTATTTGAAGGCAAATTGATAAAATAGGCGGTATAGTCAGAAGTTGTCTGGGCGTTTGTTCCTTCCGCCCCATTCTCATTTAAAATCCTCATAAATTCATTATTTACTACATATTTTTCAGCCTCTTTCTGAAGTTCTCTAAATTTTTTCTTTAAAACCGGTAATTTCTCCCTCTTTAAATTTTCATCGTCACCATCCTGAATGGCCAATATCTCCTCAAAAACCTTATCCATGTCATCCAGAATGGGTTTTTCTTTTTTATAATCTACGGTTCCTATCACTCTGGTGCCTTTAAAGGCCATGTGCTCAAAAACATGGGTTATGCCCGTCTCACCCTTGGGCTCATTAACTGATCCCACATTTACAAAAGTAACAAAAGACACTACGGGAACTTTATGTCTTTCAAAAAGTATGAATTTCATTCCATTTTTAAGTTTAAAACTTTTCACTCCGTTTCTAACATCAGAAAGAGAACCAAACATAAAAATTACATTCAAAAATAAGAAAAAAACAAATAAAGTAAATTTTACTTTTAAAACCATACCATCTCCTTTATCCTGTTATCTCATAAAAATATATATTATAATTCCAATTTATGGACAATCAAAGTAATTTAATTTTATGAATGTAGTAATCCGTGTTCCAAATTGGCTGGGAGACATTATAATGTCAATACCAGCAATAAAAAGTTTAAAGAAAAGCAATCCAGAAATAAAAATAAGCGTCATTTGTAAAAAAGGGCTGGATGAAATTTTTACTCTGCTTGAAGAGGTTGAAGAAATCATACCCTATGAAAAAAATAAACTTTTGAAAAATGCAAAACTTTTGAATAAAAAGGGATTTGATACTTACATATCCTTTCCCAATTCTTTAGAAAGTGCTATTCTGGGACTTCTTTCAGGTATACCAGAAAGGATAGGATATTCAAAGGATTTGAGATGCCAATTATTGACAAAATGTTTTAAAAGGGAAAAGGATATTTTAAATCAACACCATATATTTTATTACCTAAACCTCCTTAAAAAGGCAGAGTTAATAAAAGATTACATTCTGGATTTATCCTTTACAAAAAAAGAGATATTGACCAACTTAAAAAATCTAACTCAAAGAAAATTTTCAATTGAAAAAAAAAGATTCATATTGGGTATACACCCTGGAGCTGCATATGGAAAGACAAAAATGTGGCCTCCAGAAAAATACAGGGAGTTAATAAAAAAAATATTGGAAAACTTTGACGCAACGATTTACCTTGTGGGAAGTAAAAGTGAAGAAAATACCTCACTGGAAATTGCTAAAAATTTGAAAAATGTTCATATCCTAACTGGCAAAACAACCATCCTGGAACTTGTGGGAGTTATTTTGAACTGCAATATATTTATTTCAAATGATTCAGGTCCCATGCATCTTGCAGCAGCTCTATCAATACCACAAATTGCCATTTTTGGATCAACGGATCCCGTGATAACTTCCCCATACAATAAAAGCACAAATATCATTTTAAAGGGGATTACCCATTGTTCCCCATGTTTTTTAAAGGAATGTCCAACAAAAGATTTCAAATGTTTTGAGAAAATAAAAGTAAATGACGTATTTCATTCTTTTGCCAGTTTATTTGAAAAATATAGAAGCCTGTAAATCAATTCAACCCAGTTTGTGAGATATATTTTTTGAGAATAAATTTTTCCACAAAGTTGACCGCATTCGAATGACATTTAAATAATATTCCATTTTCTTCTTTAAATAACCCTCTTGATAATTAAAAATTTTTAAAAGTAGAAGAGATATAACTCTAAAATTTGTACATCCCTTTTGTATACAATTTTATCTTCATTAACATCCATATTGTTTTAAAACAGATCTAATTCATGGTCATGTTATACAATTCCCTTAAAGAAGGGATGTCTGAATTTAAATAGTGGAGCCTCATAAAAAAACAAAAAGAAGAAAATACTCCATCAAAAATCAACAACTTAAATGATTTTTTTCCTTATATAAGTTATCTAAAGGACAAAAGTAAAGGTAAACAAAAGAAAAGCCTGAAACTGGCAATCACTTAAATTTTTTTGCAACAATCAGCGATTAACCAAAATTCCTTTTTCCCTATTAATTTTCAGGAAGGCATTTTGAGAAAGGTGGGGGGACAGACCTGAATTGAATTAGGAAAAATAAATTTTAGAAAAATGGATTCATATCAAGATTTGGAGTCAGGGGCAATTTGGAATCTGAATTTTAACGTCTGTAAAAAGTATCAGACAACTTTACTTAAATTTTTTTAAAAGGAAATTCACAAAGTGACATATTATATTAAACAAAACTCAAGGGGCACAAATTAAATAAACACTTTTAACAGTGAAAAGCCAGGATAATGGATAATTTATACACCATAGAGTAAACCTTCAAAATTAATTTATAATTATACAAAAAATATTTTCTTAAGTTTCTTTGGCAACACTTTTTTCAACCTTTTTTTCCTTGCTATCATTTACAGTTTTATTCACATTATTTGTTCTATCAACATCTTTGGGAGAATAACCATTGCCCTTTCCATAATCTGTAACATACCAGCCCGTTCCTTTAAACTTAATAGCAGGGGCTGATATGAGTTTTTTCATTTTTCCTCCACATTCTGGACACACCTCAATGGGAGGGTCACTTATTTTTTGTAAAAAGTCAAATTTCTTTCCACATGATTCACATATATATTCATAAATTGGCACTTTTACCTCCTAAAAATAAAAAAACAAAAAAAATTAGCAAAAATCATGCCCACTAAAACAAAAAAAAGGGAGAAAATCTCCCCACCATTTTAATTTAAATTTATCTGATCAAATTAATTAATCATCGGATTCATAATCAAAGGAGTCCCAATCTGTTTCATCGTCAAAATCGTCTTCATCGTCAAAATCATCATAATCATCGTCAAGATCATCTTCATCCCATTCATCTTCATCCCACCACTCATCTTCATCTTCCCAATCCTCATCCTCATCAAGCCAACCATCATCCTCCCAATCTTCGTCTTCCCAATCTTCATCTTCCCAATCCTCTTCATCCCAATCACCATTTAAATTGATATCCTCAAAATCTCCATTTGAGAATTGAAAGGAAAACAAACCCTCCCTTTCGAAATTCAAAAATTCCTTTTCCATTTCTTCCCTCTAAAAATATATTATCAATCTTTAAAAAAATAGAATTTTCCAAGAGTAAAAAATTATCTCTTTCTCAATCTCTCTATTGCTGCCTTTAAACTCAACCTCATCCTCTCAAGGGAATTTGAAAGGCTCTCAAGTTCATCTCCTGTCTTGATTGAAATCTTAACATCCATATCACCCAAACTTATCTTATTGGCGGCATCCCTTAATTCTTCAATTGGCTTAGTAAATTTCGTAGCAAGGAAAAAGGTAAGTATAAGTGCAAAAAGTATAGCGAGTCCAATAACAATTAAAATTACATTTCTCAAGTAAACTTCCATCTTTTTAAACCATCCCTGCTCAACATTTACCGCGTAAACCCCAACCATTCTATTATCACTGTCCTTAATGGGAATATATTCACTTATGAAGTCAACTCCATTTATTGTTTCAGGACCTATGAAGGGTTCACCTGTTTCTTTCAAAGCAGAATAAATTTTTGAAGGCAATTTAACTCCAAGTGCCCTACCCAACTTACCTGCCCTGGAGGAAGCAATTGAAATATCATCCATATATATAGTGGCAGCCCCAGATTTAAAATCCTTCTTAAAGACCATATCCTTAAATCCATCCACAAGGGAGGTATCTTTATTCAAGATATCTCCACCCAAAAGCATTCCATAAATCTTGTTTTTATAAACAATTGGAACCGCAACTTCTATACAAAGAGCACTGTCAACTGTCTTACCAAAACCTAAATTTAAAAAATCATCCAATTTCTCAAAGGAAATGAAATCTCTTGCCAGTTTAATGGTTCCATAAATTACTTTTTTACTACTAAAAGCCTTTCCTCCAATTGATGGCTCCATGGAAACAATGGATTCTCCACTTTTGGAAGGATTATTGACCCTGTATATAATCTTTCCACTTCCATCCACTAAATCCAGAAAATCAAGATTATTTTTAGTCTTAAAAATTGAAAATACATTTTCAACTTCTTTAGTGGTAAAGGGAACATTTTGAGCCTGGTTTTGAGCGTTTCCTTTTAAAACATCTATATATTTAAACTGCAAAGTTAAAACCCCAAGTTCTTCAAGATTTTTCTTTATCTCTTCCATCCTATATTTATAAACCTTATTGGCAATGTTGGAATAAGTGGTAATTCTATTGATGGAATCCTCATAGGTTTTCTTTGCAACGACAAAACCTATTACTCCTGCCACAACTAAAAGAGGTACAACTGTAGCAAAAAAGGTTAAACCTAACAGTTTTTTTCTAATACTAAGTTTCAATTTTCCCTCTCCTTAAATTATATGTTTTTTATTAAATTTAGCATATCTTTCTGAAAGTCAATCAACTTTTGCGGATCATTTATTTCTTTTGAAAGAAGGTCAACTAAATCGGGCAATTTCTCCTTGGGAAACGCAAATTTATCTTCACCGAGATCCTTTATGGCATCGTCAACTATAATTTCCGCAAGGGGGCCAACAACCTCAGCCAGCCTCTGAGAAATTCTTGCAAAAACATATGGATCCACTCCAGAAACAGCAGGGGCCTGTTCCTCAATGGATTCACCTGCCACTTCAATTAAGCCCGCATTGTAGAGTTTAACAAAGACCTTACACACATCAAGTAAATTTAACTCTACCTTCTCCGCTATATCCTTTACAGAATCCTTACCATTTATATGCCTTAAAACATTCCACTCCATGGCATTTAAAGATATCTCCTTGGGAGAGCCAGAAGTCATCTTAAACACAAGATTAAAATCGGGAATAACCTTTGAAACTTCCTCCCAATCCTCATCAATAAATTCAGCCTTATCTATTATTTCACTTGTAGGTCTGTTTATCGTGGGGTTTTTAACAGAAATATTAGGGAAAAAAGCAAATGTTCCTTCCCTGATTCCAAGAACCTCATAAATTACATTTTCCCCAAACATGTCGTTTGTCTTTGCGTGAATAATATCTCCATTCAAGAAATAAATATCTGCACTTCCATTTCTAAACTGAAGAGAAAGTTTGCCTGTTCTCTTATTGTGATTTAATATTCTCAAAATGTCCACTAACTTTAACTGAGATAGGTTACCTCTCAAAGTTTCGTTATTCATATAAAACCTCTTAAATTATTTTTGGGCCAATTCCCTTATTCTCTTCACATATTCCACCTCATCACCTGAAAGTTTGCCAGGTGATAAATTACTTGAAAAACTTATGGGAATGGGATCGCCCATTTTTTTATATTTCTTATTGGAAACAAGATTTGCAATTGAAACATTTAGAGCCATTTTAAGGTGTGATTTACTTAAATTCACTCCTCCCACAACCACAAGAAACACCTTTTCAACTCCAAGGGAAGTGGGAACCTTTAATCCCAGGTTGTTTATAATATATAGTTTCCCATCATGAAAATCTGCTTCAAGTTCAAGGACATTTTCACCTATTAAATCAAATATCCCCAGGGCCTTAACAATATAGACAAAAGATTCCTTTGTGAGATATGAAAAATCACTAACACTTTTGGGGTAAATAATTTCACCTCTTGAACTTATAAGATAACTTGAAACAACCCCTATAACTTCATTTACCTCTTTTATTAAATTTTCATACAGTTTGTCCATATTCACTCTCTCTATATCAAATTTTATAATTTATCTATCTTACTTTCAATACCATGCTTTTCATAAAAAACAGCATTTCTATCAAGCAAACCCTTTCTTGCTGCATCCTTGAAAGAATTTAAATTAAATCTCCACTTCCTCTCTTCAAATTTCTTTAAAAGGGATTCCAGTAATTTAAAAATAGAGATAACAAGTTCCTCTTCCTCTTCAAGGGTATTTATTTCAACTTTCCCATTTTTATACAAAAATTCTCCTAAAAAAGGATCAAGTATAGGATAATTTTCTGCAAGTTCAAGAGCAGTCTCTCTAACAAGCAATTCTATATCCTCTTTCCTTTTTGAAAAATTGTCGAGATTCCTGAAAAAAATAGAAAAGAGTTCATTAAAAAACTCCTCCTTCTCTTCCTTAGAAAAGGACAAGGTCATCATTCCAGTAACTTCCGGATCAAATTCCGTTTTATAAACTGAAACAGTTGCTCCAAGTTCTTTTGCCCCTTCAACAATCCCATTTATTGCATCTTCAGAAGTGGTCAATTCCTTTCCCAAAAGAGATAGCAACCCATCCATAACTATCCCTTCCTGAATAAAAATGAGCCCCACACCCAAATTTTTGTTAAATTGAACTTCTATAAAGAAATCTCCATCCATACCCTTATACTTTTCTATAATTGATTCTATCTCAACCTGATTTGTGTCAACCCCTTCTTCAACTAAATTACTATTTAAAAATAGAGTTAAATATATTATGGATTCAGGAGGCAACTTATAGGTGGAAATAATCAATTCTTCATTTTCACTTAACTCATAAAGGGAATTCAAAAATTTTTTACCAAAATCTACTTCCCCATCCTTTCTCTTTATTCTCACACCTGCAATAGTCCCACCATCTATGAGGATTAAGCCATCTACATTTACCCCAAGGGCCTCAACCACTCCGGAAAATCCATTCTTTTTAAGTTCCTCCACAAGTTTCCTTAAATTGGTAAATGTGGAACTCAAATTTTTATGAAGAGGTTCTCCTTTGGGAATTTTCATAAAATTACTCGCTTACATAGTTATTTATCTCTGACAGAATTCTTGGCTCAATTACTTTCAAACTGACATTAGGAGACAAAAACACACCAACCACATGGCTGCCCTTATCCACTACAAGCAAAATCTTATCATCAAATGTAACCACCGCTTTTTTAAAGAAAGAAAGTGAAGTAAGTTTAGACGACCTGTTCAACAAAATGGAAAAGAATGAAATAACATTTGAATAAAGTTCCACTTCCTCAAAATCACTAAATCCTTCAGGTACCGCTCCTTCTTTCTTCACCACAAGAGCCGCAATAACTTTATCTATACTCATCAGTGCAGTTATTAAAGAACGATAGACCTCTCCCTGGGTTGCCTGCGTCTCATCCAGAAGTCTCATACCCTCAAGAATAAGTTCAGACCATTTAATATCATTTGTTCTTATATTTGTTTTTACACCTTCTTCAACCTTAAACTCCCCCTCAGTTATCCTCAATGCCTTATAAACGGCATCAGGCCCCGTTAGATTTCCAAATTGGGCATGGGTAATTTCCCCACCCTCAAAATAGATAACCCCTATTTTACCCATATAATTAAATGTAAGACGGGCTGTTTTCTTTTCAATACAGTTTAATTGAATTAAATTGACAATGTTAAATTCTCTAAAATTTCCTATTAGTGCCATTTATCCTTTCCATAAATAAAAGATTTGAAGTAAACAGTATCACAATAAAATTAAAATTGTCAAGAGTGAAAAATTTTATTTTTCACCTCCCTCATCTACCATAAATTTTCTTGAACCTTCTTCATACTCAGGGTATTCAGAAAGAATATTTAAATATGTATATACAGAATTTTCAATCCACTTTTCATATTTCTCACGTAGAGAAACTTTATTGACTGAAGAAAAGGAGGATAAAAGCCCATTTCCACAGGAAAAGATCTTTGAAAGGTATTCCTTTATTTTTTCAGAGAGTTTTCCCTTTTCCGCCACATCACTAACAATTCCCAAATTTTTAAATTGAAGTGCATCATATTCCTTTCCCGATAAAAACAATTTATAGGCTTCCTTTCTCCCAATTATTTCACCCAGTAAAAAGGCCCCCACAAGAGGATATCTTCCATAACTAAAGTCAGAATAGGAAAATTTAGCCTCTGAAGAAGCTAAAACCACATCTGCAAAAATTAAAAGATCAAGTGCACTATTTTCAACTTTTCCAGAAATTGCAAAGATAATTGGTTTTTCAAAATTCAACATTTTTTCAATAAAGGACTTATATGCCTCAAATATGGAAAAGGTATTTACGCGGGTGTGCTTTGAATAATCAAAGCCTGCTGAAAAATATTTCCCCACGGAAGAAAGGACCATTGCCTTACAATCTTCCCGTGAAATTAAAAAATCCATTATCCCATTCAACTCCTCAAGCAGTTGAAGAGATAGAAAATTGTAGGGCGGATCGTTTAAAACAATATGTCCCAATCTGGATTTATATTCAAGTTTAACTTTTTCAGCCATAACTCAAACCTCTTTTCATTTTATATTTTACATCAATTTGGTATAATTAAAAATTAAATTTTTAGGTGCTTTATGTTAAAAATCACAAATATAGAAGTTTTAAAGGAAAATTTTTACATCTTAAAGGCAATAATGCAAGATGAAAGAGAGGTTTTACCTGGAAATTTCTTTATGTTAAAGGCAGGAACAGATGTAAATCCACTACTAAATAGGCCCTTTAGTGTAATGGATGTTAAAGGTAATAACATTTACTTCTTAATAAAGGAAATTGGGAAGGGAACAAAATTGCTGAAGAAAAAAAATAAGGATGAAGAAATCTTTGCTCTGGGACCTCTGGGAAATTCCTTCATGAACTTTATAAATGGAAATAAAAAAATATTCTTAATTGGAGGTGGAACAGGTATCGCCCCTCTTTTTTTTCTATCCAAAACTCTGAGAAATATGGGTAGAAACTATACACTCATCTATGGGGCTAAAAGCAAATCACAACTGGTAATTAAGCCCCATATCGAAATGGAAAATTTAAATGTCATATACTTCACTGAAGATGGCAGTTTTGGGGAAAAGGGGTTGGTAACAGATTTTGTAAGGAACATAAAAGAAAACTCAATTATAATTTCCTGTGGCCCCAAAATGATGATGAAAAACATTGAGGGTTTAATATCAAGCAATATAAAGCACTATGTATCCCTTGAAAGTGTGATGGCATGTGGCTTTGGGGTTTGTCTTGGCTGTGTTATTCCCACAAAATTAGAGGGGTATGAAAAATATCAAAGGGTGTGTAAAGATGGACCTATATTTGATGCAAAAATTATTAACTGGGAAAAATTTTAGACTTTAAAGGGAAAAAGTATGGACAACAAAAACAAGATAAAGATAATTTTAATCTCCATAATTTTTGGAAGCATGGTTATTTACCTCATGTTTTCAAGTTTGAAAGAAACAACTGTATACTATCATACTGTTTCTGAAGTTTTGAATAAGGATATTCATGGGAATCCCATGGGAATAAGGGTAAGTGGGGTTGTAAAGGAAAATTCCATAAAAAAAGTCAATGAGAGCAATGAATATAACTTTTCAATTGTTGACAATTCCACAAATAGGGAACTTAAAGTTTTTTACAAAGGCATAATACCTGACAACTTCAAAAGCGGCTCTCCTGTTGTGGTTGAAGGGAAAATGGACTATCAAAAAAACATCTTCTATGCCACAACAATTTTACTCAAATGCCCTTCAAAATATGAAAAAAAAGTTCTAAAAGAAGAGGGAAAATAGCAATATGAACATATCATTAATGGGTCAATTACTTGAGGTGGGTTCTCTTTTTCTCCTAACCTATACTTTCTTTACATCACTAATCTACCTTAAAAAGAAGGATTTTCAAATCTTAAAAAGCAGTATCAGGAGTTTTAAAGCCGCATTTCTTTACTCTTTAATTGCCATAATTTTACTGATTATTGCCCTTGTAAATAGTGACTTTTCACTTGAATATGTGGCATCCTATACATCAAGGGAATTGCCCCTTTTTTACAAAATAACAGCACTCTGGGCAGGACAGGCAGGATCCCTGCTTTTCTGGCTATTTTTACAACTTACCTACTCAACAATATTTTTGAAAAAATTAACAGATAACAAAAGGGAACTTGCCCCCTATTTTCTATTAATTACATCCATTTCCAGCATATTTTTTAACTTTTTGATACTCGCCTTTACAGATCCCTTTGCCCCCTTAAATGTGTCCATACCTGACGGAAGGGGTATGAATCCACTACTTCAAAATATAGGTATGGTATTTCACCCGCCAACACTTTACCTTGGATATGTTGGATTTATAGTTCCATTTGCATATGGATTCAGCTACCTTCTGGGGAAGGAAGAAGAGGCAAACTGGATAAAGGAAACAAGAAAATGGACAATGATTTCATGGATTTTTCTTACCATTGGAATTATCTTAGGGATGCAATGGGCATATGTGGAACTTGGCTGGGGTGGATATTGGGGATGGGATCCAGTAGAGAATGCATCATTAATCCCATGGTTAATTGCAACAGCCTTTTTACACACACAGATCCTTGAAAATAAAAAAGGAATCTTCAAAAAATGGAATCTCATCTATATTCTATTTACATTTATACTTTGTGTTTTTGGAACATTTATAACAAGAAGTGGCTTCATAGAATCGGTACACGCATTCACAAAATCAAGGATAGGATATTATTTTCTCTTTTTCATGATTGGGTACATATTGCTTGCAGTTTTAATCCTGTTTTTAAATAAAAGAAAAGTTGAAAGTTCAGGTACCTTAAAGGAATTTTTCTCAAAGGAAAGTTTTCTGGTGTACGTAAATGTGGTTTTAACTGGTCTTGCAGCCGTGGTTCTCTGGGGAACAGTATATCCAACGGTAAGTCTTGCCTTTTTTAATAAAAAAATATCCATTAAAGAGGCATTCTTCAATAAAGCATCCATTCCATTTGCAATATTAATTTTAGTTTTACTGGGAATTTGTCAAATATTTGACTACTCTTTAAAGAAAAGAAGCAAAAATATTAAAACTACAGGGGTTTTATTTTTATTATCCCTTTTTATTTCATTAATTTTTTTCAAGTTAAGTGGGAATATAAAGTTTTTACTGCTTTCACTTTCCACAACTTTTGGAGCCCTGTCCCTTTTATATTTTTTCCTGAAGGAGACAAAAAGACAAAAAATCAAATTCTTCACAAAAAACAAAAGGGCATCAGGGGCTTTTTTAATCCACATGGGGGTAATTTTTCTCTTAGTGGGAATAATAGGGTCAAGTTTTTTTTCTAAAAAGAAGGAATTCATAGTGAAAAGGGGAGAAACCTTTAAAATGGGAAAATATGAATTTAAATTCCAGAATTTTAAAATGTTTCAGTCGGGGGAACTGGATATAATTCAAGCAGATGTAAAAATTTATAAGAATGGGAAATATATAACAACTTTACATCCTCAGAAACAGTTTCACAGGACATTCCAGCAGCCAATTTCTGAAGTTGCAATCCACATGACCCCTTCAAAGGATATCTACATAATATATGCCCCCCTTGATATAAAGGGAAAAGCAGACTTTCAGGTGATTTTTAATCCATTGATTTTCTGGATGTGGCTTGGGGGAATATTCATGGTACTTGGAGGTATTTTATCTCTTTTAGAAAAAGAAGAGAGAGGTGTAAAGGGAAATGGATGATATACTTATTTTTTTACTTCTTATAATGACTATACTTTACATATTTTATCCATATTTTGAAGAAGGAAAAAATGGAAATACTAAGGATAAATAAACTACAGAAGAGTTTTGGGAAAAATAGAGTGCTGAAGGAAATATCCTTTACCGTCAATGAAGGGGAATTTTTAACACTAATAGGTCCAAATGGAGCAGGAAAAACAACACTTCTGAACTGCCTCACTTTGAATCTAAAATGGGACAGTGGAGATGTTTTTTACAAGGGAGAAAATCTAAAAAAGGTAAAGGAAAAATTTAAAAAAAATATAAATTACATTTCCCATAACCTATTTTTATATGAACAGTTAACTCCCATTGAAAATCTTCTTTTTTTCTCTCAAGCATACAATCTAAATAAGGGCAGAGATGAGATAGATAAATTGCTAAAAAGGGTAAATCTCTTGAAATTCAAAGGGAAAAAAGTTGCCACCTTTTCAAGGGGTATGAAACAGAGGCTTACAATTTTAAGGGCACTCTTAAATAATCCTGAAATAATCTTTCTGGATGAACCCTTTACCGGGCTTGATATTAAGGCATCTGAGATTCTCTCATCTCTACTTTTTCAATTAAAGAAAGAAAATAGAAGTGTCATAATGATAACCCATAATATAACTCAGGCAAAAAATTTAAGTGATAGAATATTGGGTCTTTATAGGGGTAAAATTTCCTTTCAACTTGAAAGAGAAAATTTTCACCAACTGGAAGAAACTTTCTTACCCAGGGTTTTCAAATGAAGAACTTCTCAATAAAGATTTTGAAAAAAGATTTGCTAATTGAATTTAGAGAAAAAACATCAATAATAAATTCTCTATTTTTTGCCTTTGTGACACTCATAATCTTTAATTTCTCATTTCATCCTGGTTCAAACTCAATAAAAGAAGCAGTCTCCGGTATTTTATGGATAGTTATATTTTTTTCAGGTGTATTAATCTTAAAGAGAGGCTTTGAAATAGAAAAAGAGAATCATACATTTGAGGCACTGCTTTTAATTCCCGATTCCCATACTTCAATATATATGGGTAAATTGCTATCATCTCTGGTGATTTTACTTTTTATAGAACTCATTTTATTTCCACTCTGGGTAATCCTTTTTAATGTAAGTTTTCAAAGGTCCATTCTATTTGTCATATTTACCATACTTGTGGTGGATGTGGGGTTTGTATCCCTGGGGGTTGTACTTTCTGCAATAAGCCTTACTTTCAACTTAAAAGATGTTATCTTTACAATAATCTTTTTCCCACTTTTAATTCCACTTTTCATTGGTGCTGTGAAACTAACTGAAATTTCAATAATTGGAGGAGAACTCTCATCTTCTTATAAATGGTTAAAGTTAATTACTTCATTTGATATAATCTTTTTCTGGAGTGGATACCTTCTCTTTAAATTCATAACGGAGGAAAGATGAAAAAAGTTTCAAAACTATCAATCCTTACCTTTTTTCTTTTAATAATATCACTATACATGGTTTTTCTATATGCTCCAGAGGAGAAAGTAATGGGTGAAATACAGAGGATATTTTACTTCCACGTGGCTTCTGCATGGCTTTCCCTTTTTGCATATACCGTTACCTTCATATCCTCAATACTATATCTCATAAAAAAGAAAAGGAAATTTGATATAATCTCTCAATCTTCCGCCGAAATAGGGGTATTTTTCACGACCTTTGTCTTAATAAGTGGTCCACTATGGGCAAGGCCCATCTGGAATACATGGTGGACATGGGATCCAAGGTTAACCTCGTCCCTTGCACTATGGCTGATGTTTATGGCATATCTAATCTTAAGGGCAAATATCCCCGATTCTCCCAAAAAATTTCAGGTTGCAAGCGTATATGCAATAATAGCCTACTTAGATGTTCCCATTGTTTTTTTTTCCATCAGATGGTGGAGAACCATTCATCCAGTTGTAATTACTAAAAAACACATCAACCTTGATCCACAAATGCTTCAAACACTTATAGTTTCAACAATCACCTTTACATTGCTTTATATAATATTGCTCAGAGAAGACCTAAAAATAAAAAATTTGAATTTAAAATTAGAAAAACTTTCAAATGAAGTTGAAGAAATTCTGGAAAAGAAAGAATTGGAGGAATAAATGAATACATATCTTTTTGCAGCATATTCAATATTTATGGTAATACTATTTACATATTTTTTTCTAATATCCAGAAGAACAAAAGAGGCAGAGGAAAAAATAGAAGAATTGGAAGAAACAATAGAAGAAATCAAGAGAGATTTAAAGTAAAAAACCATTTTTAGTAAGTTTATCTATGTACTCTTCCACCCTTTTTGCTGGAGTTTTTGCATTAAAAATATCTGAACAAACTGCTACGCTGTCAGCGCCTGCCTCAAGCACTTCAATGAAATTTTCCAGATTAATTCCACCTATTGCCACAATGGGCTTTTGAGAAATTTTTCTCACTTTTTTTAATAACCCAATTCCCACAGGAACACTTTTGGGTTTAGTACTGGTTTTAAAAATGGGACCGAGAGCCACATAATCCACGTTTTTATTCATAGCCATTTCAAATTCCAACTCACTGTGTGTGGAAACACCAACAAGAAGTTTAGGAAAAAATTTCTTAACATACTCCGGGGGGACATCTTCCTGTCCAACATGTACCCCATCTGCACCAGAGATAAACGCTATATCAGGTCTGTCATTAACAAAAAAGGTAAATTTAAAGGAATTTTTAAAAGATGCAATGCCCTTTGAAATTTCAAGAAAGTATTTTGCAGAAATTCCCTTTTCCCTCAACTGAATCAACTTTGCTCCCACTTTCAGACAATCTTCTATATCAGTTAAAAAATCTGAAATAGGCTTATTTATTTTTCTACCTGTAACCAAATATAATGGAAAGATTTTATCTGTTAAACTCATTTAAAAAATTGGTATTGTAGTTCCCTTCCAGAAATGCTTTTGAGTGCAAAATTCTCTGATGAAGGGGTATTGTGGTTTTTATCCCAGAAATCAAAAACTGCGAAAGGGCCCTATCCATCTTAAATATTGCATCCTCTCTTGAATTACCAAAGGTTATCAATTTCGCCACCAGAGAATCATAATAGGGCAATATCTTCCAACCACAATATGCTGCGGTGTCAACTCTGACTCCAAATCCACCGGGAATAAATAATCTATTTATTGTACCTGGTGTTGGCCTCAGGGTCTCAGGATCCTCAGCGTTAATCCTGCACTCAATGCTGTGTCCACTAAATTTGATGTCTTCCTGTGAGAAAGAAAGTTTTTCACCTGAGGCAATTTTAATCTGTTCCTGAACCAAATCTATTCCAGTTATCATCTCTGTAATTGGATGTTCAACCTGAATTCTCGTATTCATTTCCATAAAATAGTAATTTCCATCTCTATCAAAAATAAACTCAACGGTTCCTGCCCCTTCATACTTAAATTTAGAAAAGACCTCCTGCAATTTTTCAATAATTTCCCATCTCTTATCATCAGTAAGAAATGGAGATGGGGCCTCCTCGATTAATTTCTGATGCCTTCTTTGAATGGAACATTCCCTTTCACCGAGGATTACACAATTTCCATATGAATCCACAAGAACCTGAAATTCAATGTGGCGGGGGTTTTCAATAAATTTTTCCACATATATTCCACTATTTCCAAAGGCTGAATCAGCCTCACTTGAAGCCATATTAAAGCTATTCATCAATTCATCTTCACTATAGACAATTCTCATCCCCCTTCCACCACCACCAGCTGTTGCCTTTAACATAACTGGGAAACCTATTTCCTTTGAAATTGAAAGGAGCTCCTCATAGTCCTTAACCACTCCATCACTACCCGGAACAACACTTAAGCCAAGTTCTCTCATGGTCTTTTTCGCAGTTGCCTTGTCCCCCATGAGCGCAATGGATTCGGGATCAGGACCTATAAATTTAATATTACAGGCTTTACAAACTCTGGCAAATTTCTCATTTTCCGCTAAAAAACCATATCCGGGATGGATGGCATCTACATTGGCTATTTCAGCAGCACTTATTATGGCATGAATATTTAAATAACTATCTGCCGCAGGTGGTGGCCCTATACATATACTCTCATCTGCAAGTTCCACGTGCACAGAATTTTCATCCGCCTTGGAATAAACAGATATTGCTTCTATTCCAAGTTCATTACAGGCATTTATAATCCTAACGGCAATTTCGCCTCTATTTGCAATCAATATTCTTTTTATCATAACAAATCCTAATCCAGTTTTATTGCAAATAATTTATCCCCATATTCAACAGGCTCAGCATTTTCAACAAGTATCTTAACAATTGTTCCAGAGACATCACTTTCAACCTCATTCATTACCTTCATGGCCTCGACTATACATAAGACCTGACCTTTACTCACATGATCCCCTTCCTTAACAAAGGGTTCAGAAGTGGGGCTTGGAGCCCTATAGAAGGTGCCAACAATTGGAGATGTGATATAGTGATAATTTTCTTTCTCTTCCTCTTTGGCGGTTTCCTCTTTACCTTCCTCTGGTAAAGATGTTTGGGGAGGCATGTTTTGCTGGGGCAAATAAATTGGTGGTGATTGGAATACAGGCATGGAAGCCTGAGTCTGTTCTACCTCAACCTTTTTATTTTTTTTAATCTTCACCTTGAAGCCATCCTTTTCAATCAAAAGTTCATCTACATTTGATCTTGAAATTAATTTTACAAGATCCTTAATTTCTTTTATATCCACAAAACACCTCAAAAAAATAATTAAGGAAAGATTTTACCATTTTAAAAATTTTAAGTCAAAAGGGTAAATTTCCCCGGATCCATGATTGTTCCATAAAAATTCCATAAGTGTGCTAAAATAAAGCGATTTAAAAAAAATACCCTTTACCTAAAAGGGAAGAACACATTCACGTGCTAAAAGCAATGGTAAAAACAAAAAAAGAATTAAAGTAAAGCAAACTTTTTTTAAGGATTTAGTATCAGGCAAAAAGTCTGGTGTATAAAATTGGAATTGTCAACCAAGATTTGTAGGATTAGTAGGATTAGGGACAGACCTGATCTATAGTGATCTATAGTGATACAAAATTTATGGTATGTCTCCAAAATAAATATTTTAGGTCTGCCCCAATACTTGAATTGGATTAAAATCAAATTAAATCCTTGATAAAAGAGATTAAAAGATTTATCATTTTTGACTATGGTTAAGAAAAGTAAAAATGAAATAACAATAACCAGGAAAATTTGGATTATTTTTTTATCCTGGCTTTTTCCGGGAATGGGACAATTTTTACTTGGTGAAAAAAAGAAGGCCCTTTTGTTCTTTGTTACTGTTTTTTCCTTTTATTGGTTGGGGATTTACATGTATGGAAATTTAACCTTCCCAAGTTATAATACACAATTTGCACTTTTTAAGTTCTTAGGGGCGTTTGGTTCCGGTATTAATTTTTTCATATCTCTTTTTACTGGGCTTGGAACAGGTGAGCCCTATAAATATATGGTAAAATTGACAAATGAATATGGAGATACTTTTATCTATACCGCTGGAATAGTAAATTATCTTGGAATAATTGACTGTCTTGATAAGTTTTATTTAAGAGGTAAAAAGTAAGATGGATCCAATTTTTATAGGTCTTATGTTTGGAGTTTTAGTTTCTGCCGTTTTTGCACTTATTGAGAGAAGAGAAAAAAAGGAACGCATAAGATACTTTATAAAATCTTTCTTATATTTTTTCCTCTCTATTATAGTTCTTGGATTTCTTATGAAGTTTTTCCCCTATGGATAATGCTAAAAAAATTAAGTTTTTTATTCCCATTTTTCTATATTCTCTCCTGATAATTTTTTTCTCTTCTTTATCTAATCCATTACCTTTCATTACAAAAAATATATGGGATAAATTAATACATTTTATGGAATATCTTCTATATTCAATTTTAATGTATGCAGGATTTTCTGAATTTTTTAAAGTAAAGCCAGAGAAAAAAGATATATTTTTTATCATTTCAATTTCCTTGATATTTGCAGGAACAGATGAGATACATCAGAGGTATGTCCCCGGTAGAAACTGTGATATATACGACTTCTTATCCGATACCTTTGCCATACTTTGTGGTGTTTCTTTAATGTTCTGGTGGAAAAATATCTTTAAATATTTAAAGTTACTTTTTAAAAAGATCTTTTATGTTTTTTAAATCCATGTTTAGAAGGTCTTTAAAGGTAATTTTTTTCTTTTTCTTTACTTTTAAATACACCCTTGCCTCCTCGTTTTCAGGATCAAGTTCATACACCTTTTCATACATTTTTTTACATTTTATATGCAGGCCAACTTTTGCATATAATCTTGCAAGTTCTAAGTAAAATTGCTTTATATTTGGTTTTAATTCTATTGCTTTAAGCAATCTTTCTTCTGCTTCTTTTAACTTTTTGGGGTTGTAGGTAAGTGTTTTACCAAGCCAGTATTGGTATTCAGCGATTTCTGGTTGCATTCTCACTGCTTCTCTAAAGTGTTCCATGGCATCAAAGTATTTTTTATTTTTAAAGGCCTCTTTCCCATGTATATAATGTTGTTTTGCCTTGTGGGCGGGATCTTCATATGCATATTTTGGTTTCTCCTGGGGATCCTTTTCGCTTTTTGGGGAAACTTTTTGTGTATGTTTTTTTTGCTTATTTTCCTTTGCTAAAATCAACTCCACATATTTTTTCTTCTGTTCATCATCTTTTAATTTTTCATAACATTCAGTAAGTAATGAAAAGATGGAATCTATTTTTCTCAAAAGTGTTTCATCTTCATATTTTTGATATTTATCAGGGTGAAATTTTTGGGTTAGCATTACAAATTTCTTTTTTATATCACTTTTCGAGGCCTCATAGGGCAGGTCAAAAATTTGAAAACAGTTCCCAACTTTTGTGAGTTTGTAAAAATTTTCAATTTCCTGAATTATGCGTGGTGGTATTTCCAGTTTTTCAGCAGGTTTTGATATATTTTTGGAAAAAATTGGCAATTCTATGAGGTTGAAGATCCAGAAAATGAGTAAGGACCTCAGCGTCTTTTCCTCTCCAAGATTTGTTGCAGGGATAAGATCTTTTATTTTCATTCCATCAATTATTCTGGTTAGTACAAACCCTTCATAGGGCTTTAGTGGCAAATTTCTTGCTATAGTCAAGGCGTCCACTTTCACTGAAATGGACATTTCTACGTCAGTGAATATGGAGTTTAAAATTTCACTGTTTACATAATTTTCGCAAAGTTCTACAATTAATTTTGAAAGATCTATTCCCTTTTTAACTTCAAAATCATATTGTAGATCTTTTATATTAATACTAATTGAAAGTTCTGGTTCCACAATCTCAGAAAATATTTCAAGGATTAAATTGGATAATTTCTCCATTTCAGAGTCATCTATATTTTCACTTAAAAATGCATAGGTCTCTTTTTCAAATATACTGTTTTGGGAAATACCCTTTTCAAGTAGAAAGGATTTGAAAAAATTTATATCACAACCGTAAATTTTTTTCTCCCTAATTACCAGAGACACAATATAGGTGTCAAATGGAAATGAGAGAAGGCATGCTCCTTTAAAATTGTAGGCTTCTTTGATTGCTTCAAAGAAAGACAAAAAATCTTTATTCATTTTTTTCTTCAATCTCTTTCAATTTTTTTTTGATTTCTTTAAATTCTGAAAAAATTTCTGGTAATCTCTTCAAAATCACATAGTTTCTCCTAAATGTTTCAACTTTAAGTGGAGGATAGCCACAAATAACTTCTCCCGGCTTAACCTTTAAAGCTGCTCCAGTTTTTGCAAATAAAACCGCATTGTCTCCTATTTTTAAATGATCTGCAATACCAACCTGACCTGCACATATAACATTCTCACCAACTATGGTACTTCCTGCTATACCTGTCTGGGATGAAAAAACACAATTTTTGCCTATTTTACATCCATGGGCTATTTGAACTAAATTATCTATTTTACATCCCTCCTCAATTATGGTTGCTCCATATGGTGCCCTATCAATACAACTGTTTGATTGGATTTCAACATTATCTTTGACTATAACTTTCCCCACATGGGGAATTTTGTGGTATCTGCCATTTTCATCCTTTACAAATCCAAAGCCGTCTCCACCAATTACGGAACCATTGTGTATAACCACATTATTTCCAATTTCACTATTTTCTCTTATTGTTGAGAAACTGTGTATCACACAATTGTTTCCAATTTTAACATTTGGATAAATTACAACATGGGGAAAAATTTTGCAATTATCCCCTATTTGAGTATTTCCCATTATTATTGTGTAGTCCCCTATATAGACATTTTTACCAATAATTGCATTTTTGGAAATTTTTGCAGTTTTACTGATCCCCTTTAGATCTTTAAAATGGTTTTCGGGATAGAAATATTTAATTAATTTAATAAAATCAAGTTGGGGATTTTTGCTTTTTATGTGTGGAATTGTTGTTTCCATATTTTCTTCAACGATAATTGCAGAAGCACCATTTTTTTCAGCAATTTTTAAGAATTTATTTGATTTAGCAAATGTTAAAGATCCCGGCGATGCTTCTTCAACTCCGGTGAGAAACTTAATTTCAACATCATTTCCAGAAAAATTTTTGTTGAGTATTTTTGAAATTTCACTTAACTTTAATGGAATACTTAACTTCAACGGAATACTCCTTCTCTTTTTCTCTAAAATAATATTATATTTCTCCGTTTAAAGTCAAGTGTTGTGCTGCGGGGTCAAACTTTTTTTGATTTATATTGCTTTATCAATGTATTAACCTATTTTTTATATTATTCTTATAGGTTACATATTTAAATACAGATCTGACCCCCTCTGTGTATCCTCTGTGCAAAGTTAAAAAGTTAAAAAATTTTCTCTTTAGAAAATAAGATTTATTTAAAATAAACTAAGAGAAAGGAGATTTTTCAATAAAATTACATAAAATTTGAAAAATTGACTTTTAATTAAATCGTGAATTAAACCAGATGCTTACTGTAAAATTTGAACGAGGAATTGATAGATAAATGCGTTTTCTGCTAAAATCTACCGAAGGCAGGACTTTGAAAATACTCTGAAATATTTTTATTCCCCTTCCTAATTCTTACCATTTCCCGATAAAATTGAAATATATTCGTCAATTATTTTTAAATTTTTTTCAAAATTAAAGTTTTCATCATAAAAC
The DNA here is from genome assembly GCA_027064125.1 of Acidobacteriota bacterium. Classification (GTDB taxonomy): domain Bacteria; phylum Acidobacteriota; class JAAYUB01; order JAAYUB01; family JAMOQF01; genus JAMOQF01. Next base: position 9,208 of record JAMOQF010000172.1, on the reverse strand, counting down.
CATCTCAAAACAAAAGATATGAGAGTACCAACTGTGAAATCTGAAATAAGAGGTAGAAGTCTTTCAGGAAAATTTTCTTCTCTAAACATATTTTCAATTTCACCGCGATAAAAACTCATTATTTCTTTTACCTTATTTTTCTTTTCCTCATTTCCTTCAAATAGATACCCTGAAAAAACAATAGATGGAATAGCCTTTGTCTCTTTCATAAATTGAAAATGATAGTTTAAAAGGGCTTTAATCTTTCCATTTAATGTTTTTTCTGTTTTAGCCTTTTCAACTATATCCAGCAACTTTAACTTTAATTCGTCGAAGAAAAGTAAAAACATTTCATCTTTACTTTTAAAATATCTATAAAGAGCAGGTTGAGTTATTCCCATTTTCTTTGCAATTTTTGTAGTTGAAAGGGAATTCATGCCACCTTCAGAAATAATCTCAAGTATCGTTTTAAATACCTCTTCTTTCCTAACAATAACTTTCTTTTTTTTAACACCTTTTTTTACCTCTTCACTTTTCGATTTTTTACCCATATTTCTTGTCCCTTAAAATATAAATTTTAATTATACTTAAATCTCTGAACTCATACAATACATAATTAAAATTTCCATACCTAAATCAAAAAAGAGTAAGAAAAAGTATCAGGTGCGATTTTGAATTTGGTGTGGAAAAGTGTCAGGTAGAAAACTTTTTTACAAGCCTTTAGTGACATTTAGAAAAGCAAATAAGGGAAAATCAAATCTTTAAAATTATCATCAAACTTCTAATATCTTGGAGATAAGAGATTTGAGCAAAATTTTCCATTCTTTACTACTGAATTTTGGATCCCAACTTTTCAGGTTCCATATTTAAACTCCTCTTAAAACACCCAATACTTCCTCAATTATAATTTAAAGCTATCTATTTTCCTTTTTAGCCTTCCTTGAAACTTTTTAAAGGTTTCATTCGTATTTTCTTATTAATTTGATTTACTAATTTTAGGGGTTTTAAAATGAAAAAAAATTTTGTTTTTGTATTTTTTATACTTTTTTTAATGGTTTTTGTGTATCCCATAAATGAATTTAACATCAGGGATGTAAATCTTTATGAAACGAAAATGGAATCTGCTATTAAACATGGAAATGTAAGATATCTTTCCCTGAAAGAGGCTGTTGAAATGGGAATTAAGAATAATTTAGATATAAAAATAGAAGAATATCAACCTCTTTTAAAAGTAAAGGAACTTGAAAATTACCTTGGAAGTTATGATCCCACCCTTTCCATTGAGGTAAATAAAAATAGAGCGGAAAGGCCCATTACAGACCTTGTTAATAGGGCGATTTTGCATCTTGATACTGTAAAAAATGTGAGATACAACTTTAACACAACTCTATCTGGAAACATCAAAACTGGCGGTAATTATTCCTTTTCTCTTATAAATAGTAGAAATTCTGCCAACACAAATGCCTTTAATCCAACGTATAATGGACAATTTAAGATAGATTTTAATCAACCCTTGTGGAAAAATTTTAGAATAGATTCCATAAGGAAAAATATATACATAACGAGAATTGATAAAAAAATTTCAAAACTTGATCTTGAGCAAAAAATTTCTGAAATAATTTATAACATTGAAAGTGCTTACTGGGATTTATACAATGCCATTGAACGCCAGAAAGTGGAAATAACTTCTCGTGAGGTGGTTTTTAAACAGTTAAAGGACAATATAAAAAGAGTTGAAGCAGGCGTTAAACCACCCATGATAATTGATCAGACGAAATCAGAACTTTCAGCTGCCGATCAACAGGTAATATCTGCTGAAAACCAGGTTATATCTGCTGAAAATACTTTGAAAAATTTAATTTTGTCCAGAGAAAAGGATACAATGTGGAATTTATTTATAATTCCTTCAGATTCTCCACAGATTCCAGATGAAGAATTTCCATCTTTTATAAAATTATATGAAAATGCAGTTAAGAATAGACCTGAGGTCAAATCTCTTAACTTAAATCTGGAAAAAAGTGATGTTGAAATTAAATTCGCAAAAAATCAGACAAAGCCTTCTCTTGATTTTATTTTTTCTGTTGCTTCAAATGGGGTCGCAGGACCAAACATAAAAACTCCCATTTATGACGAAAATCACAATATCATAGGCTTTGAAGACAACGAATTTACTGGAAGGATTGGCACGGCCTATAGAGAAGTGTTTAACTTTGATTATATTGACTATCTTGTAGGTGTAAAATTTACCTTCACTTTTGGAAACAGGAGTGCAAAGGCCTCTCTTGCAATTTCAAAAATAAACAGAGATAGTCTCAGAATGCAACTTAGAAAATTACTTCAATCAATCAGGGTGGAAATTGAAAATAATCTGGAACTTATAAATGTAAACAAAAAATCTCTTAAGGCAGCAATAAGTGCTGTAAAATACAGGAAAATTGAACTTAAAAACCAGAAGAAGAGATTTTCTGTGGGACTTGCAACAAATTTTGATGTGCTTCAGGCGGAGAGAGATTTGAAAAAGGCACTTTCAGATAAAATATCTGCTGAGGTTTCTTTGAGGAAGGCTTATGATAGCCTTTATAAAGCGATTTTTGAAAATGTGAAAAAGTATAACATTAAGTTTTAAATTGGATATGATTTTTGATGTCATAAGTGGGGTTAACCTGTAAGAACTTCTGATGAGAGATCAGGATTTTTTCCTAAATGAAGTTTAGGTCTGACCCCACTTTTTTATTTCCTAAATCCTAAGTATATAGGAGTAAAAGGATGTGTTTAATCGTCGCCTTTAGAGAATTTTATTCCTGCGAGAATTGACTTTTTTACTGTCTACCCTGAAATCCATCCAGTAGGCTCATAGAGAAGAAATGGGATTTTCCTTTAATCGTTGGCTTTTCCAGAAAACCTTATTTTTGACAAATTTTTAATTTTTTCTCTTATTTGCCTCCCCAAATACCCAAATACCCACTGAAAGTTTGTGGGGAGAAATGGTGATGGGCAAAAAGACAATAAAGAAACAAAATTTTTCTTTTTCTCTATAAACCAATGGTTGGGATTGTGTGAAGGGTATTTCAACTTGACATATTTAATTTTACCATTTCTCAAATTCAGGTCTGACCCCTCTTCCATGACCCTAATATACTCCCCTAAAGGTTGTAGGAAGAAAAAGAGATTTTATTTTAATCGTTGGATTTTATCAGAATGTTTTAAGTCATTGCTAATTTTAAGTTTTTCCTATGTTTGCCCACCCTAAAGGCCTCCTGAAGGTTTATAGAATATATAGAATAGAAAAAGGATTTTATTTAATCATTGCTTTTTACCAGAAAATTTTAAGTGACTCCCAGTATTTGGTTTTTTCTTACTTATCAACCCTAAAAGCCCCTTAAATTTCTCTTAAATTTTTGCCTGACACTTTATCCTTTATCTTTAATTCTAATTCTGCCTGACACCTTCCTTAATTCCCTATTCAGGTCTGTCCCCATTAATTTACCTGATTGATTTTTGTTCAGGTCTGCCTCCCATATTAACATTTTTTTCTTTTCTAATTTATCCTTATGGTAAAATCAATCTATGAAAGTAAAATGTTCCCAATGTGGTGGTTTTATTGAAATAAAGCCCTTTGACCGCATTCTATTATGTCCATATTGTAAATCACACCTCGTTTTTTTCAATGGAAGGACCTTTTCCCAAAAACTTCTACAGGAAAGCATCAATATCAGGGAGATAAGGAGAAGAATCTATAGGATTTTTGTGTCAAGTACGGGTAGAAGTATAAATATAACTCAAATCTCTCTAAACTTTGTTCCATTTGTTGAAATTAGTGGTGATAGAAATCTTTTAATTTCCCTTTCTCCTGCTTTATCTGAACTTTATTTTATTCCTTCAATTGTTTCCACTCCTGCCGGTGAGTATAGATTTTTGGAAAAAAGGGATTTTGAAACTTCAAATATTTTAGCACCTGATGGCGATTTAAATACTTATCAAAAAAAATATGGAAAAGAAAATGTCAAAGGAATAGTGTATCTCCCTTTTTATCTTGTTGAGGCTGAATTTGGTGAAGGGGTAAATCTTTCATTTTCCATTGATGGTTACTCTGGCACTCTTTTTTGCCCTGTTTTAGATGCATTTTTGCCCCGAGATGAAAAGAAGGACCTTTTAAAAAGATATTCCATACATTTTTTATTGCCAATATTTTTCTCTTTCCCCTTTTATTTTGTTTTTAAAAGATCATTTTTAGATTTTTTAGGTGTTTTTTTCTTTTTTTATGTAATATATCTTTTTTATCGTGAGGAAAATCTGGATGAATAGTGATGCACTTATTTGTAGAAATTGTGGGGGATCTCTTCAGGTTAGAGAGGGGGAATCCGTTGCAGTATGTGAGTTCTGTAAATCTAAATTTTACATTCCTGGTTTTCAGTTGGATAGGTATTATCTGACTCCTGAAATAAAATTTGAAAATGCTAAGAAGATGTATTTTGAATATCTTGAAGAAAAAAAGTGGATAGAAAACGATAATTTTACTTTTAAGTTGATTTTTTTACCCATTTACAGATTTACTGGCTTTTCCGTAGGGCTAACACCTCAAAAAAAGGTTATCAAAATCGAGGAATATGTTTCTTCCATCCCTGACTTTGTAGGTGAATTGGATGATAACAATGCTGGATATAATTTTAAAAGTGTCTCAAAAAAGCGGGAAAAAATAAAAGTGGAAACAAGGGTAAATGAAGATTATTTTGAATATTTTTTTGACGGTTCATTCTTTATTGAGAAGGGATACATATCCTATGATTTTTTTAACAAAATAAAGGAAAACATCAAACTACACTCTTTTATGGGCTTTGACAGAGAGAAGATGGAATCTTATGGTGAAATTTATGTTCCCCCCGATGAGAGTAAGATGAGAGAAGGAATGTTTGAAAAACATGTTTCCATAGAAAATCTCTACTGGGATAGTTTCTTCTATGTATCTGACAAACCTGAAATAGTAAACTATAAGGAGAAAAACTTTTTTAAAAATTTTGTGGATAAAAATGTGGAACTTATTTTTTATCCGATTTATTTCTCAGTTGCATTGAATGAAGAGAATAATTTGTTTTCAGTGGTAGTTGATGGATTAACAGGTAAGGTGTATTCTTCTGAGATATTCAGATTGAGGAGGAGTAAAAAGAGTTTATTCCCTGTCCCCGTAACCCTTTCCATTATATTTAGCCTCATATGTGCTGATGGGCTTATTGGCACCATTTTTTTTGATAATAGTTTGGGGTATTGGGAATTTTTAGCAGGATTAATTTTATTTGCCTCTGGATTTTTTATAATAGATAGGGAAATGGTGAAATGGTAAAATTATATGAATTAAAATGCAAAATATGTGGTGAGGAACTTCTTGGGACCAGAAGGGATAAGGGATTTTGTTGTAGGAATTGTGGGTATATAAAGTTTTTTCAGGAAGAAAGACTATCTAATATTACAAATGTGGATCTGTTGGATGATATAGTTAAAGGGTTTTTAGATCCTGGATCTGAAATTGAGTATTTTTTCTTACGAGAAAGGGAAAAGGAGGAATTTTATCTTCCCTTCTGGTTTTTTTTATTGAGGATAACTTTTTTCAGTGATGTTTTTTCCCAAAAATTTAATGGTATCTGGAGCATATTTTATCCTGCTTTTAAATATGATGGATTTTTATATTTTGGAAATCCAGGTGAAAAGTTTGTCTCCTTTGAGGAGAAAAAAGACTTCTTAAAATTAAATGATCCCCTGATTGGAATTGTAAGTACTCCCTTTTTCTCCTATTTAAAAGCAGTTTTCATGTTTATTAAATTTATAGATAGAAAAAGAGATATTACCGATACAGATTTTAAAATAAAACATCTTTCCTCTAAGATCGTTGGCATTCCCTTCAAAAGGGATGATATTTATCTGAAGTCCTATTCAGTTAGCGTGGATGAGTATGGGAATTCAGTGGAGATGAAAGTAAAATTCCCCCATTTTTCAGTTGATAATCTCAGCGATATTCTCGATTTTTTTTAACTCCCATTTGGTGGTTTTAGTTTTTTTATTGACTATTTTTTCTCTTCTGAAAGGATTACCCTGTCTCACAAAAATTTAATTTAACATTACAATTTTCACTTTAACTTTGCATTTAAATCCATCACCACTTTTTTTAGTTTCTTATAATCACTTTCATTTCTTATCATCGTTAATGTATTGTTCTGGAGTAAAGGTTCCTCTTTAATTTCTGGATACAATTTAGCGTATTCATAAAAATCCCTTGTATAGGGAATTGGAGAATAATTTGAGATAAAAATCTTTACTCCAAGTGAATTGATAAATCTTGCACTTTCAACTGAATCTGAAACACTTGTTCCAGGCACTCCAAACATAATGTATGCTCCAATATTTTCATGTGTATATCCCACATCTTTTAATAGATTAATTCCCCTTTCTATCTCATCTATATACACTTTATTTGAAGACTTTTTACGCAGATTTTCACTAATTCCTTCAAATCCAAGTCTTATGGTTCTAACACCACTTTCTTTAAAAAGATGAACAAGTTCCTCATCCAGAAATCTCGGATGTATGGCATTGGGAAGATGTATATTTAATTTTCCTCCATATTTTCTAATCAATTCCTTCAGTATAAACTTGATGTGTCTGTCCCTCTTCACCAGTAGGGCATCATCATAAAAGGCAAACTCATCTGTTTTTGCAAACTCCCTTGCCCTGTCAAAGATATCCAAAAACAGATGGGGATCAACCTGAATAAAATTTTTATACATTATGGGAGATGCACAATAAGAACACCTGAAAGGACATCCATAGGAACTTGTGAGGGCAAAATGCTTTAAAGGTCTTTTATACAAAAAATATGCAGGAGGTAGTGGGGGGTCAGACCTGACCTCAATCCCCAGAATCTCTGAAATTTCCTTTAAAACTTCACTGGGTACTTTTTTAGTTATTATATAATCAAAAAGTCCTGATTTTTCGGCATGTTCACTACACAAATAGGCATAAATCCCCCCTAAAACAACCTTTGCACCGGGAAATCTATCTTTTAAAATCTTCGTGGTATAAAAGAGACCATGGCACCAATAGGTCATGGTGGATGTTAAAAATATGAAATCTACATCACCTATTTCATCTAAAAATTCATAAAATCTCTCAAGGGAAATCCCATATCTAAAAAATTTCCTATCTGTTATCTTTTTTAATACCTCAGGGAGGTCAATCTCCTCCTTATCATATTTCCCAGTTGTAAAATATTTATCCTTTTTACCAGAAATTTCCCTTGACAGAAGATCAATAAAATAAAGTTCTACACCACTTTTTTCAAGGTAAGAAGCAATCGTTAGAAGTCCAAGGGGTCTTAACCACAAATCATAGAGGGCAAAATCTGTAACATAGGGATTTACAAGAAGAATCTTAATTTTACTCATTTCCCCCAATTTGTTTTTTATAAATGTTTCGAATTTCCGTCAAAATCCTTTTGTATTCTTTACTTCTATAATCTGGAAAGGTCCATGGAAGGTCATTCCACATCTTCTTTGAATAATAAAGGGTTACCTCCCCATAAATTCCATTCCTTAAATAAATTCTATGATAGAAATTTTTTGTACTGGCAAGGACAAGTTTTGAAAGTTCCATGTATCCCGGGTCGAGATTTAAAGGTCTTTTTAAATTTAAAACCTTATATGAAAAACTCTCTTCAATTTCATTTGTCAAAACCTTTATGGATGAAATATCTTCCTTTTCGATTAGTTTTTTAAACGAAACAAAAATTCTGTATACTTCTCTTCCAATTTCATCTTTATAATAGTTGGTGAAAGTAAAATCAATCAAGTCACTTTGATAGTCGATTTCCCCAAAATGGCTGGTTAAAATCGAAGTAACTCTGGAAAAATATTTTTCATAGAGAAGGCGGGAAATCAGTATGCCACATATCAACTTAACTTTTTCAGGTTTTTTTATTTCTCCCATATTTTAGACAAAAAAAATGGGCTGAGGCAAAGCCTCAGCCCATGAGAAATTCAGAAACCAAATCCCTATTAGAACTCAGCCCTGATACCGAATCTGATAACTCTTGGGTTCAGGATCTCAAGAGTTCTTCCAAAAGAAGAACGTGTCATATTTCTCTCTTTACCAAGAGAAACATTGTTGTTGAATACGTTAAATACATCTGCCGAGAGATATACATTAACCTTGTCTTCATCAGTTATAGGAATGGAGATCTTCTTTTCGAACTTGAGGTTTAGTTCATTGAAGTTTGGAAGTCTGTGTGCATCAAATGGATATGGATAGATGGTTGCCCTTCCAAGTCCACCAGGTCTTCTTACTGATGTATCGAAGTACCAAGGAATCAGATATCCCTGACGAACAATGTAGGTGAAACCAACATTGATCTGCCATGGAAATTCATAGAGTCCACCAGCCTTAAACATCCACTTTGAGTTTGGAAAAACATCAGTCTTTCCTGAACCTCTTGACTCAACAGCCATCTGGCAGTTGTCAAACATATCTACCGGTTCATGGTTTGTAGGATCTTGATAGGCATTTCTTGTCTGATAGTGTACTCTCCAATCCTGAAAGGTCATTGAGGCATCAGCCATCCAGTGATTTGAGAATCTCTTTTTAAAGATGATGTCAACGCCCTTGTAATCCTGATAGTAATCAGGACGCTGGGTCAAATAGGTTGTAAAAGGTACAGAAAGCCCTGGCTTTAACTGCCAGTATGTGTAAGGAATTCCAACTTCTGAATCCTCAGCACTTACCTCATGTGCTTCCCAATCATCGTGGGTTATACCTGGCCATTCACTCCACCAGTATCTGGTATTTTTTCTGTAGATGAAGTTTACGCCAATTGCAGTTCCCGGAAAGATTTCATTTTCTGTGCCCAATGTAAACTCATATGTAAGTGGAGATTCAAGTTCAGGATCAATTGTATTTACTGCAGTTGGATTTGTGTAGTCATAGTCATAATAAATTGGTTCATCCCAGTAAACCTCACCAGCATCCGGGAAGAGGTTGCTGTTTGGATCATCTACCCACCAGAAGTCAAGTTCTCTAAAAACATTTATGTTCTCACTCATTGGAACAGAGGTACCAAGGGTTGAAGCATAGATGCTAAAAGAAGATTTGATCAGGTATTTTCCATCGCCATTTATGTCATAGATGGCTGAAAGTCTTGGAACAACTGTGTTCCATGTAAAATCTGATCCTTTTTCTTCCTGATGGA
>JAMOQF010000171.1 GCA_027064125.1 Acidobacteriota bacterium | reverse complement strand
TGAATACATAATAGAGTTAAAGCACTTAAAGGGGAAGAATGGGGAAGATAAGGAGTTGGTGGAGAAGGCAAGGAAAGAGGGGATTGACCAATTAAAGAGATATGCCTCTTCAATAGAGAGGAGAATTCCAGAATATTTAAAAGATTCTTCAGATGTGAAACTACCCATTTTAAAGAAGATTTTAATAATATCATCTTCCAAAAAACCACTTATTGTTGAAGAGGTGGAGTAAAGCAACTTTTCTGGATTACGGGTTGTGGTTTCAGGTTTTTGGGATTTCATTCCCTGGGGCCATTTTATTTTATTGCTGACTTGCCTGGCACTAACTTAAACTTCACTACAGGGACACACCACATCGTAGTCCAGTGAAGGTAAATTTTACCGTCCTTTCAAAATCTTAAAGAAAAACACTTCTATCCCTTCAACTTCTCAAGCAAAAAATTGTAGTAATCTCTCCTGTATTTAAAATACTTCCCCTCCCTTTTTAAAACCTTGTTTTTCTCTTTCTCTATTTCTTTCCTCTTTTCTTCCATCTTTCCAGTATTCTTTAAATGAAAAATGAACTCTGACATGTATTTATCTGATTTATCTTTATCCCCAACTTTGTAATAAATATATGAAAGAAGTGGGGTGTATTTCTCTAAATATTTGTCTTTATCCACCACCTCCTTTATCTCACTTTCAATTACATACCCAGCCATTTTATACTTTTTAAGCAAAATCATAACATCCACAAGGTCTTTTTTTACCTCTTCTCTGCCAAAGGGAGTCTTTATCCTGTCAATCTCATAGTTAAAATGAAGTAAATTGTAAAAATCCTCCTCAAAAACTTCTTCATTGTCCATTTTTACATGAAATTTTCCTGTATACTTATCAATTTTATAGTTTATGTATTCTACAGCCAGAGAAAACTTCCTTTGATATTTTTTAAACCATAATTTATTAAAATCAAGAAAAATATAAAAACTCATCCATGCATTGGTTGAGGTATATACAATAAAACCAAAAAGCAACAAATAGATTACCACCACACCTATTTTTTCCCTCCCCTTTTTATTATTTAATCCATCAATTCCCATCTTTTTCTACCCCACATTTATCCAGATAATTCAAGCACCAATTTACAAATAAAAGTTCTTCCCTCTTCAAAATCCCATTACAAAATTTAAAACACCAATCTTTCCTTACCTTTTTACCCTTATAAATACTATCTCGCCAACTCCTAAAAAATTTTAAAATATTTTCCCTATTTTTCATCACTACCCTTTTCAATTCACTTTCCTTTTTCAATATTCCCAATTGACTGTATCCATAAATCCTCAACATCCAGCACACCCATATAATATCCCTATCCGCAATCCTACTATCTTCACCCTTCTTTATCCCATTCCAATACAATATAGACTCTTCCATCCTCTCAGAATCCTTTACCATTAAATAATAAAGCCCATACCTCATATATATTAAAGGAATCCTATACAAAAAACATCCCATCCTGCTGTAATCATCAACACCTCCCTCAAAAGAAAACTGATTCCTCAACAAAACATACTCCTTCATCCAAAGAGGAGCATTATAAAACCTCTTCAATTTAGTTGCTTTACATCTATAATCACACATATCCCAATCTAAATGTCTTAAGTGATGCCTCTTATATCCATGGGGATCCATCTCATTTAACCTTACAAACCCTATTGCCATCCCAATAAGATTGAGCAGGAAAAGAATTGCAAGTCTTTTTAAAGTTATCTGGAAATTAAATTTAAAATCAATCACCTGAATTTCTCTCCTGATTTAACCTCTCATAAAACCTAACCAACTCATCAAGGATATAAATATCACTTTCATCAAAATGAAAACTATATTTTAAATATATTGTTTTAAAAAAAAAATTTCCTTTTTCTCAAAATCACATAAATTTTTACTCCCGGACCTATATAATTAATAGCCTCCCTAACTATAACCTCTTTTATAATCTCATTTGGAATAGTTATTCTGAAAAATGGATACTTAAGCAGTAAATATCCTTTCCTCACTTCTATACAATAAGGAGCACTAATAAAAAGTAATGGCCCAAAAAGAAAAAAAAGAAATCCAAACAACGTTAAAAAGATTGTTTCCCAAAGAGGTTGAGACCCCGAAGGCACTTTACATACCTCAGCCCCGTATTTCATATATTTTATTATACATTTTCCTATTCCTACTAAAACAACTAACATGGAACCACAACCAATAACAATAGATCTCCCTACCCATGGAATAATTCCTTGCCTCAATTTAATTACAACATCATCATACCTTTTCTCATCCACACCCATACACCTCCATATTTCCTGCAATACATTACAATTGTTTCCTTTTATCCAAATAACAATCCCCTACATAAGTGGAAATCCCTTTTCCTTTAAAACTTCACAATTTATCTCCATCAAATCCCATGTTATGCATCCCATCAAAGAAAGTCCTCCTGATACTCCCCCAGAAAAGCCAGCAGTCTCTCCATGTCCTGTTATACCACTAAAAGAAACACCCGTTATATAAGAAAAAGATGTTCCCAATCCAGGAGAAAAATTCCCACTTCCCTGAAATGAAAAACCACTAAAATCTCGGATACTATCCCCACACCACCAACCCGCCTCAAAATTTCCCGTTCCACTATAAGGCAAACCAATGCCTCCTCCAAAACACATAAAAGAATAAAAATAACATTTGGGTTTACCACATACCTCACAGGATAAATATCCATTGCCATATTCCCAAGATAAAGGCAATCTTTTAGCCCATCTTAGAAGTCGTAATGTAATCCCAGCCCCTGCATTAGCACTTATCACATAATTTCTACACCACACATTACATGAAAGCTCTCCCCTATTATCAACATTCATCACCGGATTACCTCCCACATACACATACAAATTAAAATCCCATTTATTCTTTACCTCATCCTCCCTGAGATATCTCCCAACTTCTGGCATGTAATATCTATGAAAATTATAGTAAAACCCAGTTTCACTGTCATAATACTGCCATGGAAATCTTAAGTTGTTTTCAATTGTGTTTATGGTTACAGTGAGTGTCCCAAAACTATCCCAATCCGCCTGCCAGACAACATTTCCATTTACATCAATCATCTTCTGGGGAGTAAACAAATGATCGTTTATGTAGTAATACTCCATACTGTGGAAGCATCCAATAAATAGAAAACAAAAATTCTCTTTGCCTAAATTCATTGCTTTCATTTGATTTTATTTTAGGAAATTGAAATTTTTTATGTCAAGAAAATACTTTCCATTAAAAGAAAATTTTTTAACTGCACCAAACTATTATTCAGACCTTTTACACACTTTTAACACTATCCATCCCACTAAATTCCCTAAATTTAGTCCAAACCAAAAGGAAACATATATCAAATATTCAAAAAAAATTAACACAAAAAAAAGAGGTGAAAAATCAATTAAAACCTCACCCACCTCCTTTCCAAATAAGTAAGAATAAAAAACAGCAATCGGATAATAAAAAAATTGATAATAAAACTTAAATATAGAAATCCTATCTAAAAAAACCATGAGTGGATGTATAGAATTAGAGATAAATAATTCAAAAAAACATGAAACAACAAAATATATACTTATCCATGTGAAAAAAAAGGCAAAACCAATGGCAAACCCAAAACTCCTTATTCCACCTATACACATAAAATCAAGTATCTTATTTTCAAACTTTAAAGATCCACTCATAATTTATTCCTTACTCCCACTATAAACTGAAAAATGCAAATCACCACCATAAAATACACATATATGCTCAACCTCGCCATTTATTAAATTCCTAACACAGAAAAACTCTGTTGAACACCCACACCACCGCCACTCAACGAAATACAAATTGTAATCTGACGAAATCTCCCAATGTCCTCTAAGTGAAAAATGAGGAATTATGAGAAAATCATCATAATCCCTTTGAAAAACTATACTCCTTAACGGCTTCACTTTCCCATCTTTAAAACTATATTTCATTATATTATTTAACCCATTAAAATTTGTGCTTTTAACGTATAGAAGATTATCTTTCCCGCAAAATACTGGAGACAACCCTTCAAATAAAAGTCTCTCTTTTCTATCTCTAAGATTAATAAAAAATATAAAGTGTTTATTAACTCTTGCATCCCCTTTTAAAAACCCCGTATAAACCACACTACCCCCATCCGGAGAAACGGAAAAATAATCCACCCCTATCCTAAAAAAAACTACTTTTCCATCTCTCTTTCTTTCAACTAAAAATCCATTTCTTATCACATCTTTAGAATTAATCCTCAACTGAAAAAACATATATTCATCACTTTCATCAAAAATGAGCTCCTCAATCCCCTCCTCATCAGCCCCAAATCTCTCCAAAATCCTCTTAAAATTTTCTTTCCCAACCTCATCCTCAAGACTTCCTATCCTAAACCCATTAACATCTAAAATCATATACCTCTTCACGTAGCTCTTTCTCTCATTAAAATCCTGCCACATGGCTCTCCTCTCTCTTCTTTTACCACTTACCACTTTTTCCATCTCATAATAAACTCTCTCTCCCCCAAACATCCATCTTATCACTTTCACATACCACCCATCTTCTAAATGAAATTCCTTTAAACTTTTATTATCAGGATCATATATCGAAATTCTTGTCCTCCCATCGCTCCCTTTATAACTGAAAGCAACCCTTTTACATAAGTGAGATCCAGAAAGTTGTGCCTCCAAAGATCCGAAGGAAAAGGTAAAAATATAGTAAAATATTGTAAAAAATAGAAAAATATTTATAGTATTGAATATAACCTTAATACTCTTAAAGCCAGAAACAACTCTTTTCAAATATTTTAAAATCTTTACCGCCATATCCCCCAAAACCAATTCCACATCCCTTTTAAAACATCCCATGTGCTTTTTGCTCCCCAACCCAACATTGGATCATGACCAGAAAAACTTGCAGGTGAAGGACCATTCGCCACTTCCGGGCAAACCTTCTCCAGATATCTCCACAAAACAGTATTACAGGTACCATTCCCAATTATGTAGATATGAAATCTCCAAAAAGGATCACTCTCTGGAGGATTATTTTTGATCCTACAACAACACTTGTCAGGCAACCAGAACGCCACATCTCCTTCCCTATCCCCATGCCCTGTTCCAACTTTATCTATTGGTAAATTTAAAAACGGTAAAAATGGAATTGGTATCCCAAAAACACGAGGTGTATACATTCCCCATGCATTATTCCCCACTTCACCCTCGGGGGCCACTGTTGGCACTTTATTCCCCCACTCTAGCCAACAATGAAAAAGATTTGTAAACTCACCCACAAAACTAAAAGCCCAATCACACACCTATATATTGACTCTCCTAATTTCACATCTTCACATCTTAGCTAATTTCAAAAAAAATTGAAACATTTCACACTAAAGAAATTGATCTCCATCAACACAATTTAAAAACCTATACACACTTTTTTATACAAGATTTTATCTCTTACAAAGACAAAATCAAGTGGCATGGATTTATATACCTCACCCACTTTAACACTAAAACCATCACTAATACAGTATATCATTACATCTTTTGGCTCCATTCCAAGAGTCTTAAACCTATGAATCATTTTACACATACCAAAAAAATCCATTCTCACCAGATTAGAAAATAACTCAGAAAAAATCCCTTTTACATTCTTCACATAAAGCAAATACTTCGAATTAGGAGACCATACAAGCGGGGTAAGTATATCCTTTCCTGAAAAAAGATGTTTTTTCTCACGACTTCTAATATCTATTATACAAAAGTTTAAATCCATATCTCTATAAGTAACATAGTTACCATCTGGTGCCCCAGAAACCATATTCCCATATCCCAGTTTCCTAACATCACCTGTTTTTAAATCATACAATTCAACTAATCCTAATCCATCGGATTTCATAGTAGCTACATAGACTATCTTTTCATTTCCACACCACATAGGGAATTTTCCATCAAAAGGAACTTGGAAAACATCACCATTTTCCATATTCAAAATAAGTATCTTTTCTTCTTTACTGATTTTGTCCTTACCAAAAAATAGAAACTTTTTACCATCCGATGAAATTTCTCCCCAAAAACTTCCTAATAATTCAATATCTTCGTACTTCCAAATAATCTTCCCATTTAAATTAATACCATATAATCCAACTTTTCCAGCCCCATCATCTGCTTCTACAATAAACAACTTCCTATAGCTGGAATACCTACCCTTCATTATGTATAATTCCTTGTTTAGCAACAAAGTATGACCTTTACACTCTCCTAAAATTCCATCCACCTCTCTTCCATAGATCAAATAAACTCCTATCCCCTCTTTCACTTGCCAATCCCTTAACTTCTTTAACAGATTTCCCTTCCTTTGCTTATTTTGAATATTTATATACAAGATACCACAAAAAACAACAAATAACACTAAACATATATAAATCTTCTTCTTTTTTCTGTCTGCCACTTTTCTCTTTCCCAATCAGTTAAATTCAAAGATAGAAAGAACTTTAGGATATCCTATATCCCACCCATACGCCCTCCATGGAGGACTTACATTTATCCCACATTGTTGTGTCACCCAATGTACAAAATAATTACAATTCGGACCAAATAAATGATAATAAAATTGAAAACTATTAAACTCATAAGTTTTATTTTCTAAACACTCTACAACTTTACAATCAATGTTATCATTCTTATAGTATACATGGTCAGATTTAGAATTACCGTCCACGGGATCCCCATGAATTACCCACGCTCTTAAAATTCTTCTTCCATTCACTTCTTCAGGTCCAGCCGTCAGAGTTTTAGGATAATTTGAGTGATGTTTATTATTTACAACAATGTAGCAGTGAAAAGCTAAAAAACTGAAAATTCCTAACTTCTCCACCCCTCTACATCTAACCACAACTGAACAACAATTTTTAATTTCAATTAGTCCGTAACTATCAATTAAGCTTATAGGCCTATCCCCCACATACACATACAAATTAAAATCCCATTTATCTTTTACCTCATCCTCCCTCAAATACCTTCCTATCTCTGGCATGTAGTATCTATGAAAATTATAATAAAATCCTGTCTCTGAATCATAATACTGTCCTGGAAATCTCAGGTTGTTCTCAATTGTGTTTATGGTTACAGTGAGTGTCCCAAAACTATCCCAATCCGCCTGCCAGACTGTGTTGCCTGATGTGTCAATCATCTTCTGGGGAGTGAATAAATCGTTTACATAATAATACCCCATATAGTGGAAACATCCAACAAATAAAAAATAAAAATTTTCTTTCTCAATTCTTCTTGCTTTCATTTAAGTTTATTTTAGGAAATATTAAAAATTTCTGTCAAGAAAATTTACTATTTCGTAAAAAATTTCCTGCCTGGCACTATTTATTTTCGTAAATCTATAGAGGAGTTTTGGGGCAGGTAAATAAGGAAAAAAATTAAAATCTGGCAAAAATAAAATCTTTTAGCAGAAACCAACGATTAAGCATCTTCATTTCACTTAAACCTTTAGGGGGTTTTTAGGGTGGGCAATGAAGGAATGGAAACAGACCTGAAAATGAGATTGAGAAAAGTGTCTT
>JAMOQF010000170.1 GCA_027064125.1 Acidobacteriota bacterium | reverse complement strand
GGGTAGGTAAGTAAGAGAAAAAACTAAATTTTGACAAATACAAGAGCTTTTAGCAAAAAGCAACAATTATGCACATCCTTTTACCCTTCTATAAAACTTTAATAGGCATTTGGGGTCGGCAAGGAAAATTAAAAACCTGAAATTGGCAAAATTTAAAAGTTTTTTAGATTATCTTAATAAATCTTATTTACTAAACGGAAATTTTTTTAACTTCCTCTAAGTTAAAAAAGCGCCTTAAGTGTGTCTTAAAGGAGCAATTTTTAAAAAGTTTAAGATAATCATCATCATAAAACATTTACTTTGCATGGAATAATTTTGGCTTCATTTCTTTTTACTCTTTTTCTTCTTAAAAACACCCTTTTCTAAAAATTCATCTTCGATTTTAGATTACTTTTTTAAGTTGTTTTTTGCCTGAACTTTTTCCCCTTTTTCATTTTTCCCACTGCCTCTATTGGAGTAGTTCATCCACTCCCATCCACCACCTAAAACTTTATATAGGTGTATCAGGTTTACAAGTATTTTCCCTTTACTGACCATAAGTTGGTCCTCAATTTCCTGTAAAGAGCGTTCTGCGTCAAGGACGTTTATGTAGTCAGAAATTCCAGCCCTGTAATTTTCTTCTGCGACCGATAACACATTTTCAGTGGATTTAAGTGCTTTTTCCAGTGATTTTTCATGTTTTATTTCCCTTGAATAACTTATCATGGCGTTTTCTATTTCTTTTAATGCTTTTAGTACAACCGATTTATAATTTAAAAGTGCCTGTTTTTGTCTTGATGTCTGCATGAGAATTTTCTTCCTGGTGGCACCTGCATTAAAAATTTTCCAGAATATATTTGCCCCAATGTTCCAGGACCTACTTCCCCATTTGAATATACTGCCAACATCGATGGAACTAAAATCAAATGTTCCACTTAAATTGAAAGTGGGATAAAGATCTGCCTTTTCCACTCCAATGAGGGCTGTTTCATAGGCTAAAATTCTTTCTGCACGGCGGACATCAGGTCTGCTTCTCAATGTATTTATTGGAATTCCCATCAAGATGGTTTCCGGTGGATGTGGAAGATCCTTTTTCCATTCAAGTTCCTTATCCAATGAGCCTGGTTTTTCTCCTATTAACATGGAAAGTGTGTTTTTTGTAGTTGATATGGCATTTTTTATGGGATGTATCTGTGATTGGGTTTCTTCTAAAATGGATAGAGATTGCTTTAACGGTAGTTCGCCAATTACCCCTGCATCATATAGAGATTTATTTAACTCGTAGATTTTTCTTTGAATCTCAATATTTTTTTCAAGTATTTGAAGTCTTTTTTGATAGGTTCTTAACTCAATGTAATTGGTTGCCACCTCAGCCAGTAGGGTCACCATAACATCATGGAGTAGTTCTTCGGTGGCTTCTAAATTTGCCTGTGCTGCTTCAATACTCCTTCTTGTCTTCCCGAAAATATCCAGTTCCCATGCTGCGTCAAATCCCGCAGAGTAATACCTATTTTCTCTTCCCTCTCCGGCATTTTCACTGCTTCTTTGATCGGAAACTGTTGATTCAAAGTTTATGGTAGGGTAGAGGTAGGTTTTCTTAAGTCCCCTCAGTATCCTTGCTTCTTCCACTCTTTCCACAGCAACTTTGAGATCAATATTTCCTTTAACAGCTTTCTCCATTAATTTTTCAAGTTCACCATCATTAAATACCTTCCACCAATGGGCAAGATTTTCAGGAGGCGTTGTCCTGTATTTAAAAATCTTTTCAGGTTTTTTATGCCAATTTTTAGGTGCATCTGGAGGTACCTTTACATATTTTGGTCCCACAGGTGCACAACTGCTCAGAGAAAAAATGAAAATTGCAGTTAAAATCACTGCTGCTAAATTTGAGATTCTTATTTTACCTATATTTTTAAGTTTATGCTTGATAATTTTATTCTTCATTTTTATCTTTTTTCTCCACTTTTTTCTCATTTTTTTTGGAACCCAATTTTTCTGCCATGCTCTGAAAGATGTAGTATAGTCCTGGAATTAAAATAATTCCAACAAGTGTTGCCATTAACATTCCACTAAAAACCGCTGTACCAATATGTCTTCTACTGTTTGCACCTGCTCCAGTGGCTATTACAAGTGGGAAGACTCCCAGAATGAATGTAAAAGCGGTCATTAAAACTGGCCTGAATCGAATTTTTGCCCCTTCAATTGCTGATTTTTCTGTATCAAAACCTTCTTTACGTTTATCTCTTGCAAATTCCACAATCAAAATGGCATTTTTACTTGCAAGTCCAACGAGCATGACGATACCAATCTGTGCGTAGATGCTTAAACTTATCCCCGTTATCCACAATCCAAGGAATGCTCCAAGGGTGGCAACGGGTATGTATAAAATTATTGATAGTGGAGTTGTCCAGCTTTCATACTGTCCCACAAGAAAGAGATATGCAAAAACTAAGGCTAAGAAAAATAGTGTTGAGACCTGTCCCTTTGCCTTTAATTCCTGAAATGAGATGGAAGACCAATCAAAGGAGAATCCTTTGGGTAGCATCTTTCTGGATATTTTTCCCATTATATCCATTGCCTCAGAAGAACTAATTCCCGGACGTGCTGTTCCATTTATCTGAACACTTGGGTACTGATTGTATCTATAGATGTTTCTGGGTGCGAGGATGGGCTTAATTTTTACAAGGCTTCTCATGGGTATCATCTTACCCAATTTATTTCTCACATATAACCCATCTATAGATTCTATACTGCTTCTATAGGGGGCGTCTGCCTGTATTTTGACCTGGTATACGCGGCCAAATAGATTGAAATCATTGACATATATGGACCCCAATTCACTCTGAAGTGTGTTGTACACGTTGGTTATAGGCGTATTTAACTGTTCTGCCTTACTTCTGTCAAGTTTTATAAAAAGTTGTGGAGTATTTGCTGTGTAGGTGCTAAATACCCTCATAAGTTTTGGATTTTGATTCGCTGCCATAACCAGAGAACGTGCAACTGAAGCCATTTCCTGGGGAGATTGTCCTTTAAGAGCCAATAGCCTATAGTCAAATCCCCCTGTAGTTCCCAGTCCGTGAATGGGTGGTATATCAAATGCAAAGATATTTGCAGAGGATATGGCAAAGAGTTTTCTCTGTACCCTGGATGTTATTGAATCAATATATAGTTTGGGATCTTTTCTTTTTTCCCATGGTTCTAAAATTGCAATTCCAAACCCCACATTTTCTGCACCACCGCTTAATATACTAAAACCACTTACACATAATACATCTTTTATCCCCTTAGTACTTTTTATTTCCCTTGTCAATGTGTGCATAACTTTGTCTGTTCTACTTAGGGTTGCACCTTCAGGAAGTTGGACATCTATGAAAAAGGCGCCCTGATCTTCATTTGGTATGAAACTGCTTGGAATGATTTTAGCAAAGTAATAGGTTGCTCCATAAATTCCCAGAACGAGTAAAATCAGGATTAGAAATTTTTTTATTAAAAATGAAGAAATAGCCACATATCCATTTCTGGATTTATTTAAAAACCAGTTAAAAAGTTTAAAAAATCCACGATGCTTTCTTTTGGCAGGTTTTAAAAATGTAGCACAAAGTGCTGGACTCAGTGTAAGGGAGTTTATTGCAGAAATAATCACTGAAACAGAAATTGTAACTGCAAATTGTTTGTAAAGTTTTCCTGTAATTCCCGGTATGAAACCTACTGGAACAAATACGGCAAGTAATACAAGGGTTGTGGCAATTATTGGGCCTGTGACCTGTTCCATTGCCTTAATTGTGGCCTCTTTTCTGGGTAAATTTTCTTCATCCATAATCCTGTGCACATTTTCCACAACTACTATTGCATCGTCTACCACAAGCCCTATGGCAAGAACGAGAGCAAACAGGGAGATTGTATTGGCATTTAATCCAAGGGCAAGAAGTACAGCAAATGTTCCAATGAGAGATACTGGAATTGCAATTGTTGGTATTATGGTTGCTCTCCATTCCTGTAAGAATATGAAATTTACAAGGAGGACAAGCAAGAAGGTTATAAGGAGCGTAAATTTTATTTCCTTTATGGATTCCCTCACATAAGTTGTTGTATCATAGATGATGTTATATTTAAAATCTGGTGGAAATTTGGAAGAGAGTCTTTTAAGTTCCTTTCTCACTTCATCCATGGTTTTTAGTGCATTTGCACCTGTTGTCCTGTAAAGGGCCATTCCAAGAGTTGGTGCATTATTTAATATTGAAATGCTTGAGTAGGACCTCCCACCAAGTTCAATTCTTGCAACATCTTTTAGCCTTACTGTTCCCCCATTTTTGTTAATTCTCAATATGATGTTTCCAAATTCCTTTGCCGTTTTTAGTCTGCCCTTTGCCCTCAGAGTAAATTGCAGTTGCTGATTTTTATTTGCAGGTGCTTTACCTATTGAACCCACTGCAGCCTGAATATTTTGTTCTCTTATTGCATTTATCACATCAAGAGGCGTGAGTCCAAGAGCAGAGAGTTTGTCTGGATTTAGCCACACCCTCATACTATATTCCATTTCCCCAAATATCATGGCGTCATTTATTCCTTCAAGTCTTACCAGATCATCTTTTATGAATCTACTGACATAGTTGCTTAAAAAAAGTTTATCGTGGGTTTGTTTAGGAGAGTAGAAGGATATGGCACACAGCATATCTGAACTTCTTTTCTTAACACTTAACCCCTGGTTTATGACTTCCTTTGGTAATTTGGGAGTTGCAAGTTGAACCCTATTTTGTAAGTTTACCTGATCTATGTCGGGGTCTGACCCCACTTCAAATGTTACCGTTAAACTGTATGAACCGTTGTTGGAGCAGGTAGAAGACATGTAAAGCATTCTGTCAACACCATTTACTTCCGCCTCTATTGGAGCTGCTACACTGTCAGCAACTGTCTGGGCATCTGCTCCGGGGTAAAAGGCACTTACGGTCACCTGTGGTGGGGTAATTTCTGGATATTGTGCTACGGGAATGGTTAAAAGTGCAATTGCCCCTGCTAAGGTAATTATGATTGATATTACTATTGCAAGGCGTGGTCTTTCTACAAAAATTCGTGAGAACATTTATTACCTCTAATTATTTTCATTTTGTGGGATAACTTTTACTTTAATTCCCGGAAAAACCTTCTGTATTCCTTCAACAATTATTGTTTCACCACCAGAAAGTCCCTTTTCCACAATCCAGTCAGTTCCAATTGTCTTTCCAACTTTTATTCTTCTTTTGACAACAGAGTTCTTTTCATCTACAAGAAGTACAAAGTATCCCTTTTTGTCCAGTTGAACTGCAGATTGGGGTACTATTGGCATGAGTTTTGGCTTTGAACTTTTTAATAAAACCTTAACAAACATACCGGGAATTAAAATGTGTTCTGGGTTTTTGAATATTGACCTTACCTCAATTGTTGCGGTGGTTGAATCAATTTGATTTTCCACAAACTCTATATGTCCCTGATATTTATAAAGTTTCCCGTTGGGTAGTTTTATTGAGGTTTCTAAGAGGGAATTCCTTCCTTTTGGGTTATTGAGAGATTTCTTTATATTCAGAATATCATTTTCACTAACGGCGTATACTACCCTTATTGGATTTAATCTAACTATTTTTGCAAGGGGCCCAGTTGTGGGTCCCACGAGGTTTCCTTCTGTATAAAATGTTTTTCCTATTTGTCCGCTGATTGGTGCATAGATTTTTGTATAACCCCAATTTATTTTAGCCGTTTCTAAGTTGGCTTCTGCCTCTTTAAGTAATCCCAATGCCTTTAGTTTATCTGCCTCAGCGTCTTCTATCTCTGTAATTGGGACCCCCCCTTTGTGGACAGCCTTCAGGCGTTTAAGTTTTTTGCTGATTTTTTGAAGAGTTGCCTTTGCTTCTATCACTCTTGCCTTTGCTGCATCTAAAGCAGCCTTGTATGGGGCTTCTTCTATGACATAAAGCAATTTACCTTTATGTATATATTCACCCTCTTTGAAATTTACCTGTTCTAAAAATCCGTTTACCCTTGCTATTAAGTTTACTTCATCGATTGCTTCCACATGCCCAATGTATTCTGCAGGTGGATTTACATCTTTTACTTTGACCTTTATAACCTTTACAAGTGGCGGTGGACCTGAAAAGGGGTTGCGGGGAGATGAAAATAGTGGTGAAATTAGGAAAAGAATCATAAAAATTGGGATAAATACTTTGTATGGATTTCTTTTACCAATATGAAAAATTTTAAAGTTGGTTAGTTGCATCAATTAAACCTCCAAATCTTCCCTTTTACAAAAGAAGGGAAGAATAACAAAATTTCTTGACAAAGTCAAATGATTTTTTTAAATTACGATTTAAGTTAATCCAATTTTGTTAAAAAAGGAGTTAAATGTGCCAAAGAGACTAGATGGAAAGGTAAAAAAGGAAAAACTCTTGCGTGCTGCATGTAAGGTTTTTTCCGAAAAAGGGTTTCATGGGGCCAGAATTTCAGATATATGCAGGGAGGCTGGAGCAAATGTTGCTTCAGTAAATTATTATTTTGGAGATAAGGAAAGTTTATATGTGGAAGTTTTTAGGTATGCCTTTAAAGAGCATGTGGGAGTCAGTTTGGACTTTCCTGAGGGAGTTACACCTCGGGAGAAATTAGAAGAGTACATAAAAACAATTATAAAAAATTTTTCTAATATGGGTGAAAAGAGTGATTTTGTAAGATTGTATCTCATGGAAATTGCAAATCCCACGGGACTTCTGGATAAATTCTGGAGGGAAATTATAGAGCCAAAGAGAAGGGAGTTGCTTGAAGTTATTAGGGATTTTATGGGTAAGAAGGAAATAGATAGGAGCGTAATTTTTTGTGAAGTTAGTATTATAAGTCAGTGTAAGGTTATTCTTACTGCATCAAATGATAAATCTCAGTTTTTGTTTGATGCCCAACTTTCTGAAGAGTTATTAAATGAATTTACAGAACATGTAATTACCTTTTCCCTTGCAGGTATTGATGCAGTGAAGTAGGTTTAAAATTTAACCGGGGTAAAGCGTTGAAGTATTGGAATCTATAATATAAAATCATATTTAAAAGATACCTTAGTACTTTTAACAATCAGTTTTTTTGAATTCAGGTCAAATTTTTATAAGGTATCCTATTGCCCATCAAAAAATCTTGTCTGTTTTTCTTTTTTAAACGGAGATTTATGCGTAAAGCTGGAGAATATAACCCATGTGAAAATTTATTCCAGAAAAATTTAAACATAAAACCAAAAGGCTCATTTGCCAGGAGGGTGGGTTGTGAGGTGAAGGGATTTATTTTTATTTTATGTGGGGTATTATTTCTTTTTTTAGGTAGTTTAGGTATTGGAATTTACATTGATACTATTATAAAATCACTTAATGGTGTTGATAAATCCCTTATTTTCTGGCATTTAATTTTTTTATTTGTGGGATGATTTTTCTTGTACTTGGTATTTTCCTTGTTGGAGTTGGTGTTAGAGGATGGAATAAAAGAAATGATTAGAAATTTCCCTCTGTTTTTGGCCTTTTAAGTGGGGTCAGACCTCGCCAGATTTTTTATTCACAAAAATATGTCTTGCTTCATTGGAGAAAAGAAGTTGAATTGATATGGGAGTTAGATGGAATTTTTTACTTTTATTTTTAAATTTAAGTATAAAAAGGATTTATTTGAAATTTGTCGATTCCACTAAAAATTATTAGTAATAGTCAAAGGTATTTTTAGAAGAATTTT
>JAMOQF010000169.1 GCA_027064125.1 Acidobacteriota bacterium | reverse complement strand
CAGAATTTATTTTTTCTTTATTTTCCTCCCTAAAATGCCACTTAAATTTTTTGTCTGAGATTTTTTTTCTTAATATCATTCTTAATATCATTATTAGGTCTGTCCCCACCACAGTCCCCACCACATATCCACCACATATCACACCACATTATAGGTCTGTCCCCTTATTCCTTTTTTTTAAAGGGTCAGATCTCCTTTAAAATCTCAATAAAAAATTTAAATGATTTTATTGTTGTAAAAAAAGTTCCTTACATTTAAAATTTAACGTAGTTATTTTTAAATGTAAGGAAAAGATGGAAGATAAAATGAATAAAAAGAAATTGTTTGTTGTAATACATTTACATTCCCCAAAAGAAAAATATTGGGGGGTTTTACTGAAATATTCCTCAGCAGGCACATGGATTACCGGAATTAACCTAAAAGGATTTGAAGAATTCATAAATAGTTGTTATGGAGAAATTTCAGATGAAATCAATTTCACAACATCTTTTTTCCCCATGTATAGAGTAGAAAAAATAACCCTTGATGAAGCAATGGGTGAAATTCCTTCAATGAAAGAGTTCTTTGAATCTAAGACTGGAAAAAACCTGGATGAAATAGTAAAATCAAAAATCGAAAATGTAGAAATACTTCTGGAGAAAAATGGATAAAAAGAAAGACAATAAAGAAGAAAAAAAGGACAAAAAGGGTTTTCCCATTAAGAAATTTTCCATTATTTCAGGAATAGGGGGAACTCTTTTAGGTGGATTTTTACTTCTTAAAAACAAAAAACAAAATAAGATAGAAGGGAAACCCATAGATTTAGATGAATCTGTAAAATGGATATTTATTTCAACTGAGAAATATTCTGAACCCATAGATGGAGAATTAAGAACCTGTTATATTGAGTACATTCTGGAAAAAACGAATTTTTTCGTTGTGAATATTCTTTCAAGTGAAAAGAATACCCTACCAATATACTATGTCACTCCCACAAGGGTAGTAGAAGTGGGAAATGGGAAAATTGAATCTTCTGCCGATTCCTTCTATGCTGTAGTCGGAATTCCTGGTGAAAAAGGAAAAAGAGATAAATTGTGCAAAATTCAAAAGGGCAAGAAACTTGTTTTTCACACCTGTATAGTTGGCGGGGCTAAAAATGGTGTGTTTACAGGAGACAAACTCTATTCAAAAAGGGCGGTAAACAAAATAGAAATTGAAAGAGTGGATTAATAGAAAAGATCATAAAAGGGAGAATAAAAAGTTATTATCTCACTTTTTGGAAACCTTTTTTTAAGAGATTTTACTACTTTGTTCTTATTTTTACCGGTGTAAAGCTCAAAGGGAGGTAAGAATAAAAAGGGATTATTTTCATTCAGTTCCACCTTTAGAAATTCAGGAGATAAAATTTTCAAATTCTCCAAATTAAGATATTCTTCTATAAAGTGAATTTTTCTTTTGATATCCGATAAAATTTCTTTTTCAAAGAAAAGTTCAAAAAAGAAGTGCTTAATTAAAAAACCTTCCAGTGCATCCCAGAAAAAAATATCTCCAGACATATGGGGTTTTAATACATCAAAAACCTCATTTAAATTGGGTAAAGTGTCATAAAAAAGTGATCTGAAAAAATTTTCATAGTAGACAATTTCAAAATCCTTCAGGAAAGATAGAAGTTCTTTCCCAAATTTTTTTTCAAACTCAAAAAGATCACTTCTTCTTACAAATAAAACTTTCCCACTATTTCCCTCATTAATTTTAAGATTAAATTTCAACGAGGTATTTCCCCCAAAATATACATACCTCACAAATGGGAATAAAATGGAAAAATTTATTCCATTTTTGCAAGATCTAAAACAGTTCATACAAAATGTGCATCTTTTGAAAATTTCAATAAACTCTTTACTAAGGCCAATTTCCCCCTCAAGATATCTCTTCAAGAGAAGACATTTTCCCCGTGCCCCTCCATATTCATCCTGAAAAATTTTATAAACCGGGCATTCAGGCAAACATTTTCCACATTTTACACATTTTTTTGCATCTTCAAATACATCAGATATCATATAATAGTTCCAATGGCTCCTGAAAATTCTCCGTTTTTCAGGACCAAAATCTTTTTAAAAAGTCCCTCCCTTTCAATAAGTTTGAAAATGGCTCTATTTTTCACTATTCCACCGCTCATAATGAGAATATCACTTTTAAACTTGACGAGGTCTGGAAGTATTCTTCTAACAACTGCCCCATTTACCCCTGCACAAATCTCGGGAATGGAATATCCTTCCGCAACCCTGCTAATTACTTCAGATTCCCCGAAAGTAGCACAAATTGATGATATGTGGACTCCACCTTCCCAATACCTTCCAAACTCAGACAATCTAACTCCAAGTATTTTTGCAATATTTTCAATATACCTTCCGCTTCCGGCAGCACACTTATCATTCATTTTGAAATCAACCAACCTCCCATCTCTCACAAGTGCAACCTTTGTATCCTGTCCACCTATATCAAGAAGGGTGAAATTCAATTCTCCAGATAAAAACATCGCCCCTTTAGAATGGGCAATTATTTCAGGCACTATATTTACACCATCCATTCTGGAGATGACTCCTTTACCATACCCTGTAGCCCCCACAAATATATTTCCATCCACATCCGGTAAAAAATCCTTTAAAAAAAGTTCCAGATTGAGTTTTATCCCATTCCCATCTCTAAAACAATATTTTCCATAAAATTTAACGGTGTCAATTTTTTTCCTAAAGAATAATTTCTTTCCAGATAGAGCTACAACTTTTACCCACCTGCTGCCAAAATCAAATCCCAGTTTAATTTTCGATTTACTATTTATTTTCCCGGAATTAGATTCGCTTATTTCAAACTGTTTTTTAACCATGGAATTAAAAAAATTTTCAACCCTTATCACATCCCTTTCCGCCATCTTTACAGGTAGATTTGACTCTATCTTTAATATGGGGATAGGCAAATTTTCCCTAAAAATCTCATCCTCAAAATTGTGGAAACAAAAACTCTGGACATTGTGGATTATACAATCTATCTCCCTTCTTTCAATTTCCCTCTTAATATCTGCAATTCTCTTTTCAACATCATAGGGATATGTATATTTTAAATAAGCATCAATTAGGTTGTCAGATTCAAAGGAAAGGGAAAACTGCCTTGAAGTTTCATTAAATACCACCTGGCCTCCAAGAACTTCAATAACATCGTAGAAATTAATCAGCAATGTGGGAACTCCAATTATCCCAACTCTCAATTTATTTTTAAATTTTCCTTTTCTCTTCTTAACCCTTTTCAAAAAATCATCAATTTTTTTTGAAAATTTTACAGGATCCCCTTCCATATCACTCCCTGAAATTAGATACAAAAAGTTCTCAAAGCCAGAGACCCTATTTTCAAGATAGGTCAACCTATCTATCTCCATTAATTTTTCTCTTATTATTCTAAATTCTTTAAATTTCTTTTCTGCATCCCCCAGTTTTATTCCAAAATATCTGCAAAAATCTTCTATTTCCTTTTTCAAAACATCCCTATCACCATCAATTGGATATGAAAAACCATATACATCAACTCCCATTTCATACAAAAACTCAGCCATTAATCTGCTTCCAGTACAATCTCCCTCACTCACATAAACAACCCTTTTTACATTTTCCGCTAAAGTAATTCCAAAAATCCCCTTTATCCATCCACAAATATTTGCAGGCAATCCCTTAAGTTCTGCTTCTGAAATTAAATTTTCCCTATTTCTGGAAGAAAAAAAGAGGTTATTCAAATCAAGAGCGATATTTCCTGAAGCATATATCACCTCTATGGGAATGGTAGAGGTGATACCAACAATTTCCCCCATTTTAAAAACCTATGAAAAAAGGGATTCCACAAAATCATCCGCATCAAAACGGATTAGATCTTCCATCTTTTCACCGATTCCCACCCACTTTATGGGTATATTCAACTCCCTTTTTATGGAAACTATTATCCCGCCTTTAGCAGTCCCATCTAACTTTGTAACAACTATTCCAGTAACTCCACTTTTTTCCAAAAAAGACTTTGCCTGAATTAAGCCATTTTGACCGGTAGTGGCATCTATGACGAGTAAAACCTCATGGGGAGCCCCCTCAACCTTTTTAGAGGCAATTCTTGACATTTTCTCAAGTTCCTTCATTAAATTTACTTTAGTATGCAATCTTCCTGCCGTATCAACTATTACCACATCTGCATCTTTTTTCTTTGCCATCTCAAGTGAATCATACAAAACCGCAGCGGGATCACTACCGTGAGATTTTTTGACAATCTCTGCACCGGATCTCTTTGCCCAAACTTCGAGTTGTTCAATGGCTGCGGCTCTAAATGTATCTGAGGCACAAACTATAACCCTCTTACCCTCAAGACTAAGAGCATATGTCAATTTTCCAATGGTTGTGGTTTTCCCCACACCATTTACCCCCACCACAAAAATAACCTGAGGCTTCACGTCTATTTCTTTAGATTCAACCGATTCAGA
Organism: Acidobacteriota bacterium; assembly: GCA_027064125.1. Taxonomy (GTDB): domain Bacteria; phylum Acidobacteriota; class JAAYUB01; order JAAYUB01; family JAMOQF01; genus JAMOQF01. Next base: position 3,238 of record JAMOQF010000169.1, on the reverse strand, counting down.
ATTTTCCATCAATATTCGTTTTATCTCTTCCTTTATAATTCTCAACAGGGCTTCTCTATCATTCAATTTGTCTCTCTCAATTTCCCTTCTTGCCCTTTCAATAATTTCCTCAGTTGTGGCAACTCCAATATCTGATTTTATTAATATTGCCTCAAGATCCTCCAGGACATTTTCATCAATTTTTTTCCCAACAGAAGTTATTACCTCAATTTTGTCCTTCAGGTTTTCCTTTGTACTTTTAACAGCATTTTTTAATCTATCAAAAAATTTTGTAACCATTTTCCCCTCACTAAAATTCGAAAATTTCTCCACTCATTATCTTTGTTGTTCCGCCACTGGAAAGTTTAATTTTTAGATAACCATTTTCATCAAGCCCATCAGTTGTACCCATTATTGGTTTTGCCTTCTCAAAATATTTTATTTTTTTCCTGTAGGCATACGAAGATTCCCTTTCCCACTCGGAGATTAAATGGGAGAATTTTTCATTCCTGAGCCCCTCAAAGTAGAAATTTATGTAATTTAGAAGTTTCACTAAAATTGCAGTTCTATCAAATTTTCTACCACTCTCTCTATAAAGTGATGTGGCAAATCTCTCAATTTGAGGTGCGAACCTATTCTGATTCACATTTATTCCCACACCAACAATCACATATTCAATACCATTACCCCGGGATATGGTTTCTGTCAAAATTCCACAGACTTTCCTTCCCCCTATTAAGACATCATTAGGCCATTTTATATCAAGCAATCTTTCAAATTCAGGATTAATTTCCATCAAAGTTTTTTTAACACTCAGTCCAGTTATTAAAGTTATCAATTGCAGTTTTTCAAGGGGGAAAAATGGCCTGAGTAAAAATGTGGTGTAAATTCCAGCAAATCCCTGTGAAAACCATTTTCTTTTAAATCTACCTCTTCCTGATGTTTGATGTTCCGCAACGATTAAAAGTCCATCCAGATCGTTTTTATCCATTTCAATCAGTTCCTTAGCAAAATCGTTGGTGGAACTCACAGAGAAAAGATGCTCTGCCTTTTTGAAAAAGGTTGTTGCATCAATTGCTTTCACCACATCTCCCATATTTATCGGGGGATCACTTATGCCTATGAAAACTTGATCTGAAATTTCTATAACAATTCCAGAATCTGATAAGTCAGATATATCTACTTCATATTTTTCCCTCAAATCATCAAATTTGTCACGGGGGATTTTTACTTTTCCAACTTGTGAATCTACTTCACTTAAAAGATGATTTATAAAGGATGAGATATTTTTCATATTACCTCTCTTTGAGTTTTTTTAATTGGTCCTTTAATTTTTCTAACCTTGCACTTGCAACCTGAAACTTTTTCCTTATATCATTCACAACTCTTTCAGGAGCCTTTTCAAGGAAATTTTTATTGTCCAGTTTCTTCTTCAAAAAATTAAAATCATCCTCTGCCTTTTTAATATCTTTCTCTAATTTTTCAATCTCTTTATTTAAATCCACATGAGAAGGTTTTGAAAGATAAAAAATTGTTTTTTCAAAAATTCCCTTTAACAGTTTTTCCCTATCTGAAGGAATTGAAAATTCCACATTTTCAATACCGGCAAGATTTTTAATCACATCTTTAAATTCAGTACAATACTGGTGTAAATCTCCATCCTTTTCAACAAAGAGGCTGAGTTTCTCCCTGGGAGAAATATCATACTCCGCTCTTAAATTCCTCACAGAGATTACAAAACCCATTAGTTTTTCCATTTTTTCCTTTTCAGATTTAAAATTTAAGGCACCTGATGGTACCGGATATGGAGATATCATTATGGAATCTCCCTGGTGTGGAATTTTTTGCCATATTTCCTCTGTAATAAAGGGCATAAAGGGATGAAGCAGTCTTAGAAAATTGTCAAAAATATAGATTAAAATAGAGAAAACAACCTTTCTTCTATTTTCATCACTTCCGTTTAAAATAGGCTTTGAAATTTCAATATACCAATCACAAAATTCATGCCAGAAAAAGTGGTATAGTTCGTTTGCAGGTTCAAAAAAGATAAATTTTTCAAGTTTCTCATTAACCTTTTGAATAACCTCATTTAATCTATGTAAAATCCACTTGTCAGCAGGTGAAAAATAACTGGAATCCTTCTCAAGGAAATCTAAAATGGTATTTATATCCACAGGATTAAATCCCTGAGGAAGATTCATTAAAACATAACGTGCGGCGTTCCAGATTTTATTGGCAAAGGCCCTATATCCCACCATTCTGTCAAGTTTGAAGGGGAGATCACTGCCAGGCATTGCCATTATGGCAAGGGTAAATCTCATTGCATCGGTACCATATTTTTCCATTATCTCAAGGGGATCTATTACATTACCCTTTGATTTACTCATCTTTTGATTGTGTTCATCTCTTACAAGGCCGTGAATATAGACATATTTAAATGGGACATCCTTCATGAATTTAAGTCCCATCATAATCATTCTTGCGACCCAGAAAAATATTATGTCAAAACCCGTTATGAGTAAATCAGTGGGATAATATTTTTTAAGATCTTCAGTTTCATCTGGCCACCCAAGAGTTGAAAAGGGCCAGAGGGCAGAGCTAAACCAGGTATCTAAAACATCCTCTTCCTGAATAACGTTCTCAGAACCACAATTTCTACATTTTAAGACTTCAGTTTGAGAGACAGTATACTTCCCACAATCTTTACAATACCAGGCAGGGATTCTATGTCCCCACCACAACTGTCTCGAAATACACCAATCATGGATATTTTCCATCCAGTTAAAATAAATTTTTTCATATCTCTTAGGTATAAAAGTGGTTCTACCTTCCCTAACTGCTTCAATGGCCTTCTGGGCAAGGGGTTTTATCTTTACAAACCACTGGGTTGAAACAAGAGGTTCTATAACAGTTCCACATCTCTGGCAGTGCCCCACATTGTGTATGTGGTCCTCAATTTTTAGCAATAATCCCTTTTCTTTCAATTCTTCAAGCAACTTTTCCCTGCATTCAAATCTGTCCATTCCAGCATACTTCCCAGCATCCTGTGTCATTCGTCCATCTTCCCCTATTACCTTAACAAAAGGTAAATTATGTCTCTTCCCCATTTCATAGTCATTGGGATCGTGTGAAGGAGTGACCTTAACAAGCCCGGTTCCAAACTCCACATCTACATAATCATCTTCAATAATTGGGATTTCCCTATTCATTATGGGCAAAATAACCTTTTTACCCTTAAGGTGAACAAATCTCTCATCCT
>JAMOQF010000168.1 GCA_027064125.1 Acidobacteriota bacterium | reverse complement strand
GTAAGTAAAAAAATAATCAAGGAATCTTTGGAAGCGATGAAGAAGGCTTGCAAAAGCTATTTCAGGATAACTCTTGTAAAAGGTTTTGTAATGGGGCTGGCAACAATACCTTTTCGTATGGTTTTTTATGCTGTCAGAAAAAGTGTAGGTAAGTTTAAGGCGGTGATTTATGGTTAGAAGAAGATATATTTTTTATCTAATATTTTTTCTTTTAATTATTTTTTTTGTATTTTATGCAACGAGAACCTATGATTGTTTTAGGCTCAGAATGTCCGGGATTAAACATTTTTATGCTATGATAATGAACACAAGGGGATTTGAAAGGGATATGCTTTCTTACAAATATTATTTATTGAATAAGGATAAAGAGACATGGGCAAATTTATTTGCTTTGGAGAATATTGTTTTGGGTGAAGAGTTTAATCATAGTTATACTTTGTATAATCTTTTAAAGAGAGAGATTAATTTATTGAAGAAGATTGAATGTGGGGAATTTGTATTTAAGTGTAAAGATCCGTTGTGTAGTCCCAGTATTTACAATTTTTATATGTGTGGTGCTAAAAAGATTGCAGGTGGAGATTTTATATTCAAGTTTAAGAATGCGGCTGGTGGTGGTATTTACGATATTTATACCATGAGGTTTAGTAAGCGGAGGCTTCTTGAAGTTTTGTATTTCAGGATGTGTGATGTGTATTTTAGAACTTACAGGATAGAGGAAGGGAAGAGGTATTTAAAGAAGGCTCTTGAGTTGGGGGTCAGGGATGCTCTTTCCTATTATTTTTGGAAGTATTATTCAGATTATGATCATGTGAAGTATGCAATAAAAGAAAGTGTAAAAGATCCGGAGAAAAATCTTTCATATGAAGAAAAATTATTCTTTTTTGAGAGATGCCATGTGTATATAGAAAAGAGCATGGATGAGGTAAAGGATTTATTGAAGAAAATGTATCCAGATAGGTGGGAGGAAATTTATCTTAAGTTTTTAAGGCGGAGAGAGAAGGAGTGCGATAAGAGGATGCTTGCCATAATAAAGGAGGAGGCAAAGAGGGAATACTGGGAGATAAGTGTCAAAAGGTATTTTGAGGAGTACAGGAACAAATTGTTAAAGGAGAAACTGTCTTCAAAATAATTATCAAGTAAAATCAAAATTCCTGATGCAATTACAGTGGGATTGTTGTGGGAAATTTTTTACCTGATACAATTAATTTTAAAATGCCTGTTCAGTTGTCTTATAAAGTTTAAATTTTCATTGCCTTATTGGTAAAAATGAAATTAAAGATAGAGATATGGTGGACAGGACCGGGATTGAACCGGTGACCTCCCGCGTGTGAGACGGGCGTTCTCCCACTGAACTACCTGTCCACAATGGAAATTATAATTTATTTTCAGATTAAATCAAGTTTAGAGTTATTTAAAATTTAGAGATATTTTTCAGGATTTTTAAAGTGATCGTTTATCCTGTAGTAGGTTTCTTTGAGAAGTGTTAAATCTTCCTCTTTTTTATTTTTACTTTCAAAAATGAGATAGGAAATTGCAATAAAGACAAAATATATGGCCATTTCAGGTATTATTTGCCATCTTGAAGAAAAAAAAGAGATTTTTTTTATAAAAAACAGTAATATTATTGGAATTCCATTTATTAGTAGAATTTTGAGTATGGATTTTGGAATTGGCATATATTTAAAGAGTTTAAAAATCTCAGTTGATGTTAAGGCTGCAAAAATAAAATAGGTTAAAGATACAGATATTGCAATGCCTGTTGCACCTAAGTTTCTTGTGAGAACAATTGCCATGAAAAAATTAAATATGAGGAGGGAAAAAGTGTTGTAAAATTGCCAATTTGATTTTCCACTCATTACAAGAATGCTTGATGCGGGACCGCTTAGAAAGATAAATATGGGACCAATTGATAGAATTGTTAAAAATATCCAGGCTGGTTCAAATTTTGGATTTATGGCAAATAGTATCTCCTTTGAGAAAAAGATCATAAAGAAAATAACTGGTAACCCCAGTAAAAAAATCCATCTGGTTATTATGTGATGAAATTCCTTTAATCCTTTTATGTCTTTTTCTAAAATAAATTTTGAAATACGTGGTTCCATGGGGACTATAAAGGCGTTTATGAATATTAGAAATAGCATGGAAATCTTATAACCTATAGAAAACAATCCCACTTTGTAGTTGCTTTCATGTATTCCCAGAATGATGGTGTTTGACCACATTAATATGTTGTAAAAGAGCATGGGAATTATCAAGGGAAAACTGAAAGATAAGAGTCCCTTTTTATCTATATTTTGGGGCTTTTTCAATGGGAGTTTTTTCTTAACATTAGAAAAAATGAAAATTGATATTAAACTGCAGATCATCATGGTGAAAGTAAAAGAAAAAATTGCCCCTTTTAATTTAAAACCGAGTGCAAAAAGAGATAAAAAGAGAAGGAATTTTAGTATTGGTTCCAGAATGTTTTTGACCACAATTGAGTATCTGACAATTTTCAGAGCCACTGTGAAACTGAGTAAAATTCCGGTAACAATTGTAAATGGAATTGAAATGGAAAGTATGTCAAGAACCCATTTAAAGTTTTTAGATTTAAATAGGATTTCTGATATATATTTTGAAGAGGTTAATATTACAATTATTGAAATTAATGACGTGGTGATGGAAAAATATAGGGAGAACTTCACTAATGAGAACAGTTCCCCAAATTTTTTTTCACTAAAAAATTCACTGCCCTTTTTGACAATGCCGGTGGTAAGTCCACCGAAAGATAGGATTGTGGCGATGTGGGTGATGGAAATTGCCATTGTATAAATTCCATAATTTGAAATTCCTATAAGGATTGGAAGAAATATGTTGTATAAAAAGCCAACACCCTTTTCAACAAATTGGCCAACAAAACCTAAAAGTGCCCCCTTTGCAACTCCTGACAACTCATCATTTTTATTTATTTTTTCATCCATCTATTTTTTCTTTTTCTTCTTATTTTTGGACTTCTGTTTTTTCCTTGCCTTTTTTTGTTCTTTTCTTTTATTTTTAAGTTTTTTTCTCTCCTCTTTTGACATTTCCCTGAAAGAGGCTGTGGGATCAAATTTTTTCCTGAACCCCCTTAATCCTGACAGTAAATCTGAAAAACTGGAAGGGTCTCCTCCTTCAAGTAGTTTTTGCATCTGTTTTAATTGGGATAGTTGTTTCAGGCCGGGAATTTTTCCAAAAAATCCTGATGCTGCAGCAAATTGATCCATCATCTTTTTCATGGACATAAATTGTGCAACTAAATTTCTCACCTCATTGATTTTCCTTCCGCTACCTTTTGCAATTCTTGCCGCTCTACTCTGATTGATTATCTGGGGTTTTGCCCTTTCAAGGGGGGTCATGGAGTTTATCATGGCTTCTATTTTTACCAGTTCATATTCGTCAAAGGTAAAGTTTTCAGGTAGAGAATCGCTGAATCCGGGCATTTTTTCTATTATTTCATCTAAGGAACCCATTTTACGAAGTTGCTTTATCTGTTTTAAGTAATCATCCATTGTAAATCCGCCCTTTAATATTCTGTTGAGTTCCTCTTCTGCTTCCTTTTCATCCACCACTTCCTGAAAATCTTTAACAAGTCCCACAATATCTCCAAATCCCAGAATTCTCGACGCATAGCCTTCAGGTCTAAACTCTTCAAATTTGTCTAAGGATTCCCCTATACCTACAAATTTAATTGGTTTACCGGTTACCTCCTTAACTGAGAGTATTGCTCCACCCCTCGTGTCTCCATCCAATTTGGTCATTATAAATCCGTCAACATCAAGCCTTTTATCAAAGGCCATGGACATATTAACTGCATCCTGACCAATCATTGCATCACATACGAGAAATATATTTTCGGGATTTGTCTCTTTTTTTATTTCTTCAAGTTCCTTCATTAAAACTTCATCTATTGCAAGCCTTCCTGCGGTATCGAATATTACCACATCTATGTTTTTTTCCTTTGCAACTTCAATGGCATCTTTACATATCTTTACTGGATTTTCTCCCTCTTTTGCAACCACATCTACGCCAAGTTGTGAGCCAATGACCTTTAACTGTTCTATTGCAGCGGGTCTATATACATCTGCTGCCACGAGCAACACACTTTTTCCATTTTTCATCAGAAGTTTTGCCATTTTGCCGGCAGTTGTTGTTTTACCTGATCCCTGAAGTCCCACAAGCATTATCTTGGTGGGCTCATATTCATTTATTTTCAGTGAAGCATCCACTGGGCCGAGAAGATTTACCAGTTCATCCTCACAAATTTTTATGAACATGTCCTCAGGTTTTATTTTAATCTTCTTATCTTTATGTTTTACCTTTACCCTTACGGTTTCCCCCATTGCCTTTTCTTTGACATTTCTGAGAAATTTCTTGACTACATCAAAGGCCACATCTGCTTCCAATAGAGAGCGTTTTACATCCTGCAACGCATCATCTATTACCCTCTCATTTAATTCTTCAAGCCCCTGTAATTTGTTTTTTATGTTTTTAAATCCTTTAGATAGGGTATCGAACATACCTAATTTTCTCCTTTTTTTCTTTAGTATTGTGTAAATATAAGTTAAGATTGTATAATATTTTCTTCATATTTAAAAGGAAATTGGAAGGTGATTGCTTAATGTTTATTGAAGTTTTGCTATTTATTTTTGGTCTCATTGCTGGAAGTTTTTTAAATGTGTGTATTTACCGTATCCCCATTGGGGAATCAGTTATTTTCCCCCGTTCCCACTGCCCAAAATGTGGTGAAAAAATAGCCTTTTACGATAATATCCCCATTTTGAGTTATATTATTTTAAGGGGAAAGTGTAGGAAGTGTGGGGAGAAAATTTCCCTCAGATACCCATTTGTAGAATTGTTAAATGGGGTTTTATTTTTAATTTTATACAGGGAGTACTTTTTTTCTCCCTCTTTTTTTCTTTTTCTTTTTTTATCTGAAATTTTGATTGTACTTGCCTTTATAGATCTTGACCACAGAATTCTTCCCCATCTTTTAAATTTTGGAGGTATGTTTATCTCCCTCCTTTTTTCACCATATAATGTGATTATAATTTCCCAGAGTTTTTTAGGGATGAAGGTGATTAAAGTTCTGGGCCTTGATGTGAGTAGTTTCAATCTCCCGGTCTATATAACATCCTTCATGGGAGCCTTTTTGGGAATATTGCTTTTTGTAATTGTTGCGGTTTCCTTTTATCTTGTAAAGAAAATAGAGGGGTTGGGACATGGGGATATTGTTCTCATTGGATTTATTGGGGCTCTTTTGGGCCCCATGCTTGTATTTTATGTTATTTCCATTGGGGGGATAATAGGAGGTCTCGTGGGTGCCTATCTGATTTTTATAAAGAAAAAGGATAAAATGTATGAACTCCCCTTTGGGACATTTCTGTGTGGCACTGCGGTTTTATTCGTTTTATTTGGAATGAGAATTATTTCCAAATTTTTGGCTGGATAGGATTTTATGAGAAAGTATAGATTACAGGTTTATGTCATAGGTTTTGTGGTTTCCATATCGGTTATTTCAATTGTTTTAATGAATATTTTACTTGCCTGGGATAACAAGAGGCTTAGAAAAGAAATAACTTTAAATAGGGATTCTGTGGTGCTTGAGCGGATAAATGTGAGGTTAAAGTACATAATTTCAAAAATTGATAGTGGTGAATATAAAAGATCACAACTTGATAAATTTTCTGCAGAGGAAAAGTTATATCTGATAAGGATTTTCGATTCTCAAAAAAGATTGATATACGATGTTTCCTATTTTCCCTTTTCAAAAAAATTTAAAGAGAGGTTAAATCCTAAAAAGACAAGTGGAGAATTGCCTTCACCTGGAGATTTCTTTTTCTACAGGTATTCTTTTTATTTGAGCGGGTATATTGATACCCTTGTCTGTTTTTATCCCATTTTTGATAATTATGGGAGGGTTAAATATTACATCTACTATGTAGTTCCAACTCCTTTTAAATTTCCCTCTGACACAATTACACAACTTATAGCCATTTCACAACTTGTTTTTGTGGTTTCGTTAATTGCCCTTTTTATATACTTCTTGAGAAGACTTGTTTCACCATATGAAAATATAATAAAGGAGGCAAAGACATCCAATGTGGTTTCGTCTGAAATGAAAAAAGATCAGGATGAGGTTGATTTTGTATTGTCCACTTTTAGAGGAATTATTGCCAGGTTAAAGGAAAAGGAACTTGAATTAAAAAAGATGCATGAAAAGGAGAGAAATAGAGCCGACACAATTGAAAAATTGTTTAGAGACTTCATAGAGGGCATTAATATAGGAATATTTACCTTTGACGATAAAGGGATTTTTTTGGATAGTAATTCAATGGGACTTGAGGTGTTTGGGAAAAGCAAAATTTATTTTAAAAACAAAAATTTTGAAGATATTTTTAAGGGGAGTGAAGAGGTAATAGAGGTATTTAAAAATGTTTACAAACAGCACAAATCAAGTGCAATTAATTTTTTCCCAATTGGGGATAGAATATGGAGGATAAGCCTTTTGCCCTATTTTTCCCCATCTTCTGAGTTTAATGGTGTTATTGCGATTTTTGAGGATGTCACTGAGATAAGGAGGTTAAAAGAAAGGCTGGAGGCAAAAGAACAGTTATCACAGATGGGGCAGATGTCTGCTGGAATTGCACATGAGTTTAAGAATTCTCTTTCGACAATTTCTGGATATCTTCAAATGTTTGGTGAAATCCTTGGAAAAGGTGAAAATAGAAAGAGGTATGATTTTTTGATGAAGGAGGTTGAAAATTTAAATAAAATTGTTACTGATTTTCTGGATTTCTCAAGGCCCCTTGAGGCATCTGGAGAGGTTTTTAATGTGTGCGAGGTAGTTGAAGAGGTTATTGAAAAAAAAGAGGATATACTGAATGACATAGAAATTTTACTTGAAAAAAGGGATTGTTTTGAAATTACTGGAGATAGAGTGTTGTTTATGAGATCTATTGAGAATTTGATTCAAAATAGTATAGAATCTTTTTTAAACATGGTTGGTGAAAGGGAAAAGAGGATAGAGATATCTATTTATAAGGATTCTGAAAGGGGGAATATAATTAAAATTAAAGACAATGGAATTGGTATAGATGAGAAGGATATGGACAAAATTTTTACACCATTTTTTACCACAAAGTCATGGGGTGTGGGGTTGGGGCTTGCCCTTGTTAGAAAAATTGTGGTTTCCTATGGAGGGGATGTGGAGATCATTTCTAAAAAGGGTGAAGGTACCGAGGTAAATATAATCTTTTTTAATAATCAGGAGGTTTAGTGTGTATATTGGAGGCATCTTAAATGAGAGGAATGAGATCTCCAATAGGTTTTTATTGAAAAGTAAAGATTTAACAACCCACGGTATGATAGTTGGTATGACAGGTAGTGGTAAAACGGCTCTGGGTATAATTATGATTGAGGAACTTTTAAAAGAGGGTAAGTCTGTTATAGCCATAGATGTAAAGGGAGATTTGACAAATCTCCTCTTAAATTTTCCAGATTTTTCCATAGAATCTTTTAAGAAATGGGTGAAGGGTGGAAGCGATGAAGTGGCTGAGAGTGAATCCAAGAAGTGGAGGGAGGGGCTTTTTAGATGGGGGATTGATTCAAATTATATGGAATCCATCAAGGACAATGTTATCTATTCAATTTTTACCCCCAATTCTGAGGCAGGGATTCCTTTAAATATAGGAGGAATTTTATCTGGAGTTAAAGGGAAGGAAACCCTTTCTGTTGTTGTGGATTCCATTCTTTCTCTTATAGGTGTAAAGGGAGGAGGTGCTTTAAATAGGGAGTCTCTTTTACTTTCCACAATAATAGATTACTTTTCCAGAAAGGGGGTAGAAATAGGCTTTGATACACTTATTTCGGCGATTCAAGATCCCCCTTTTGAAAAGATAGGGGTTTTTAAGGTGGACAAAATTTATCCCCGGGATGATAGAATGGAGTTGGCTTTTAAAATGAATTCCCTTGTGGCCTCTCCATATATGGCTGATTGGTTTAAAGGAGAAAGGTTTAATGTAAGAAATATGCTTGAGAGTAGTGATGGAAGGCCCAGATGTTCCATTTTTTACATTGCCCACCTGAGCGAAAAGGAGAGGATGTTTGCAATTTCCCTTCTTTTATCGCAGATATTGACTTATATTAGAAGTTTAAGTGGTAGTGATGATTTAAGATATGTCTTATATTTTGATGAGGTTTTTGGTTATGTCCCACCATATCCTGACAATCCTCCAACAAAAAGGGCTTTAATGACTTTATTAAAACAGGCAAGGGCCTTTGGACTCGGTGTAATTCTTTCCACTCAGAATCCGGTAGACATTGATTATAAGGCAATAGGTAATATGGGGGTATGGTTCATAGGAAGACTCATAACAAAACAGGATCAAAAAAGACTTCTCGATGGCATGGATTTTTCTGGAGGGGGGATTGACAGAAAACTTTTATCACAGAAAATTAGTGGATTAAAACAGAGGGAGTTTATTTATAGAAATAGTAAGAGGGGGGAAATTGAAAAGATTACCACAAGATGGGCTATTAGTTATTTAAGAGGGCCCATAACCCTCGATGAGATACGAAATTTTGACTTGAAAAAAAATTTTCCGGCGGAAAAAATATTAAGTGAAACCATTTCAAATGATAGAGTAGACGGGGTTGGAGATGGTGATATATACGTAATAACAAGAGATAATCCTGTTTATCAGAAATTTTCCGCGTTATATCCCGAGTTTGAAGAAGAGAGTGTTTTTTACCCATACATCCTTGCAAAACTTACTGCTAATTTTACCTCCTCAAAATATGGTATATACAGAAATATGCTCTTTTATAGGATTTATGGGCCTTTAAATGAGAATTTAATTGGGGAGTGGAAAAACTTATATGGTTTTTCAGTAAAGGATTTATCACCATCTATTCCAGATTTTGCCAGATACTCCGATATATCTTATGAATTTAAGGATGAGAAATATCTTGAAAATCTTTTAAAAAGTGCAATTGTGGATGTGTACAGGGAGGAAAATGTTGTTATTTATGTAAATAAATTTTTCAAAATGCATAGTGACCTGGGTGAATCGAGGGAGGAATTTCTAAATAGGTTGAGGGATGAGTTGGAAAATATACTTGAGGCTAAATCGGAAAAGTTGAGAAATAGGTATGGGAAAAAATTATTGAGGTTAAAGGAAAAACTTGAAAAGAAAAATTTTGATTATGAAATAGCTAAAAAGGAATATGAAGGTAGAAAAAGGGAAGAATATCTTAGTGCGGGAGAATCTCTTCTTTCTTTTTTTCTTGGTTCCAGATCGAGAACTATAGTTTCAAAGGCGGCAAGAAAGAGGAGATTGACTAAAAAAATGGAACTAAAGGTTAAAAAACTTGAATCTGAGATGGATGTCATTAAGGAGGAAATAGAGGCACTTGAAACTGAATTTAATAGGGAACTTGATGTATTGAGAAAAGATATAGAGAGAAAGATTGGTGAAATTGCTTCGGTAAAATTGAAATTAAAAAAGAGTGATATTTATGTGGATAAATACTATACTATCTGGTTACCATTTGGAGGGAAAGTAAAGTGAAGAGAATTCTTTTTTTAACTTTTATATTTTTCATGATTTCTATTTTTTTATATTCTCAAAACTGCTTTGATGGAGATATTGTGTGTGGAGATACCATAAGTGGAACAACGGTAGATGGAAGTTTAAATTTTGATGTGTATTCCTGTTGTAATTGGGAAGAAGGAGGAAAAGAGAAAATATATAGGTTTACCCTGGATCAGTGGACGAGGGTAGATTTTTCCTTTGAAAGTTTAGGGGCTGATCTTGATATGTTTATTTTGACTGATTGCGCAGATTCCAATAGTTGTATAGCGTATGGGGATAATGAAATTGTTAAGGACCTTGATCCCGGAACATACTATCTTGTTATAGATGGGTATAATGGTTCTGAAGGGGAATTTTCCTTTAGTTTTTCCTGTCTCTTTAGCTGTGTTGATGAAGAAATAACTGGAGATATAGATGAAGTGGGAAATACAACAAATGGAGATAATGTCATTTCGCATTATGTATGTGCAGGTTCAAATGATTTTAGTGGTAGTGAATATGTATATCACTTTCACCTTGATGGGGAAAAAATTGTTAAAATAGAATTGATAACATCTTACAATCTTTCAATTTTTTTGCTTACAGATTGTAATGATGGGGATACATGTATTGATGTTGGGACAGATGGTTTAATCAAGAAACTATCTGCCGGTGATTATTATATTTCAATTGACAGTCCTCCTTCGGAAGGGGGAAATTATAGAATAATTGTAAATTTTTATGATTGTTTTGATAAGGAAATAACTGGAACTTCCTATAGTGACAGTGACACCACCTATGGAGGAAATAGAATTTATGATAACTACAACTGTTATAATGGGGATGAAAGTGGACCTGAAAAGATATATAAGTTTTCATTGAGTGAAAGCAGTCTTGTGGATGTCTATCTTTCTAATGAGGCTTCACCTCACAGAATATTTATTTTAAATGAGTGTGGGGATCCTTCAAGTTGCATTGCAACGGGTGTTGGAGAATTGACCCAGAATCTTGCCTCTGGCAGTTATTATCTTGTAATAGATAGTGATGATGGACTTGGTTCCCAATATGACCTTGATTTTTATTCCACCCCTTCTTCCTGTTTTTTAAGTGAAATATCGTGTGGTTCAACGATCAATGGAAACACTCAGGATGGAATTGCACAGAGGGAACACTATAGTTGTGGTTTTTATGATGAGGTAGGAAAGGAATGCGTGTATAAGTTTAACATGTCTGAGGATGGTTATGTTACGGTGAAATTAAGTGGAGATTCAAATTTACGTGTATATCTCCTTACAGATTGTGAAGATGAGGGAAGTTGTATAGGTTATGGAAGTTTTCAATTTACTAAAATGATTTCTTCGGGAACATATTTTTTATCAGTGGATTCCTCTGACCTTGAGAATCATGAGTTTACCCTTCAGGTGGATTGCACTTTATTGGATTGTTATGATGATTCGATAACAGGTGCTGGGGATTATTCGGGCAACACTTCATCTGGTGAAAGCAACATCAATTCCTACACTGATGTATCCTGGGATGAAAGTGGAAAGGAATACATCTATAAAATAAAAATAGATGAGGATTCATTTCTTGGGATAACCTTTGACCCAAGCCCCCCTGTGGATCTGGATCTTTTTCTTTTAAGTGATTGCAGAAGTGGAGATAATTTGATTGCTTACGGCAATGAGTGTCTGGTGGTTAATAACCTTGAAAAGGGCTTCTATTTTTTAAGTGTGGATGGAGCATCTGAAGGAGATTTTACCATCAATGTTTCAATTGATTCTCCTTTAAAGATGGGAGATTTAAACGGAGATGGAGCGGTTAATATCTCTGATGTTTCTCTGTTGGCAGGTTTTTTAACTGGCAATTTAACATCGGATGAAATAAATGGAAAAGCCGCAGATGTAAAATATGATCTAAAGGTTAATTCTGTAGATCTTGTTGTTCTTCAAAATTTCATTGTGGGAAATATTGACAATTTACCCTATGAGGAGAGAAAGGGGAATTAGATATGAAAAGTAAAGTTTATTTTTATCCTTCTGAAATTGGGAAAAGGAGAATAGGTCTTGCTGAAAAGGTTCTGGTGGGATTGAAGAAGTTGGGAAGTGATTTTGTTAATAGTGGAGATAGGGTGGCCATTAAACTTAGTTTTGGGGAGGAGGGAAATACTGCTTTTTTGAGACATATTTATGTGAAGAAGGTTGTGGATTTTGTGAAAGAATCAGGCGGAAAGCCATTTTTGACTGAAACATCAACACTCTATCACGGTATGAGGACGGATGCCATTGACCATACAACCCTTGCCATTTTGCACGGTTTTGGATATGCCCAGGTTGGGGCCCCAATAATAATGGCGGATGGTCTTGCTTCTGAACACAATGTAAATGTTGAAATTAATCTAAAGCATTTTAAGGAATTAAAGGTTGGTGGAGTTTTAAAGGTGACAGATGCCCTTATAAGTCTTGCCCACTTCAAGGGACACCTTGTGGCGGGATTTGGAGGGACGATAAAAAATATAGGTATGGGACTTGTGGGGAGATCTTCAAAACAGAGAATGCATGCAAGCAGTGTTAGACCTGAGTTTAAAAATAGGGATTGTTGTACAGGATGTGGAGTGTGTGCAGATGTGTGTCAGTTTGATGCTATAGAAATAGTTGATGGAAAGGCGAATTTTGATTACGAAAAGTGTCAGGGTTGTGCTGATTGTATTCCCGCATGTCCCCAGAATTGTCTTAAAATTTTATGGAGTGAAAAGCCAGAAAATCTTGGAGAAAAAATGGTTGAGGGGGTTTATGCGGTTTTAAAACTTGTAAAAAAGGCGATTTTTGTAAATTTTTTACTGGATATTACCCCTGATTGCGATTGCTTTTCCTATTCTGATAATCCAATTGTTCCAGATCTTGGAATTTTGTTTTCAAGGGATCCCATAGCCATTGATGTGGCAAGTTGCGATCTTTTAAAAAGTGTGGAGGGAATTCCTCGGTCGAAGATAGGTAGAAAAGGTAAAAAGGTGGATAAGATAAGGGCACTGCATCCTGAAATAGATTGGTTTGCCCATTTAAAATATGGTGAAGAGATAGGATTGGGGTCAACTGAGTATGAACTCATCTACCTTGAATAGATTTTTGCTATTTTTGTTAATTTCTTCTTTGGTTTGTACAACCTTTTTTTCAAAGGAGATTACCTCAAGGGTATATGTAACTAAATGCAAATTGGGAGATGTGATTGATTATGGAATTTTATTAAGGGAATGTGCTGGAAAAGATGTGGAATATAAAAGAGTGGGAAATAAATATTTTGATATTTTTTTAAGAGATGTAAAAGTAGTAAAAAGAGGGAGAGATCTTGAAGTTTTATACAAAATCCAGCCCTTTTTTCTTGGAAAGAAGAAGTTACCTGTTATACCTGTCTTTTTAAATGGAGAAAAAATAAATTACTCTCCACCTATTTTAGAGGTTGTCTCCACTGTGGGGAAATCCCTTTCTCCCAAACCCCTTAAACCTCCATACAAAGTAGTTATTAAAAGATGGTATGGGAGGCTTGCTTTTATCCCACTTTTTCTATTTTTTATAGTTATTTTTTTATTTTTTAGATTTAGAAAGAAAAAGAGGGAAATTGTTGAGATTGTGGAAAATGTGGAAGAATTTGAAGGAGATACTACCTCTGAAATTATAAGGAAAATTGAGGCTTTAAAAAAGGGCAGGATATATGAAAAGGACAGTAGATATTTTGCCTTCTTACTCAGTCAATTTTTGAGGGAACTTTTGAGTAAACATTTTTCGGTGGATTTTTTGAAGTTGACCAATGAGGAGATAAAGGAGTTTTTTGATTCTCAAAATCACATTGTAAGGGGGGAATTAATCTGGATATTAAATAGTTGTGAAATGGTTGAGTTCAGCCCCCAGATTTTTGAGAGTTCATTTTTTGAAAAAATGGTAGATGTGGCCCTTAAAATTTCGGGTCATTTTGTAGAATAATATGAATGGATATATCCTTTTACATCCTGGAAGAGGTATTGTTTTTTTGATACTTCTCTTTGTTTCTCTTTTTTCATACCATATTTTTTTAAAAAGAAGGGTTAAATTACCTCTTTTCCCGCTTTTCTTTTTTGAAAAGATGAATTTAAGTAAAGGGATCTTGCGCCTATTTGAATTTTTTAAAATCTTTTTTCTTTTGATATTTTTTTCTTCCCTTTTTTTGGGGATATCTCAATTTTCAAAAAGGGAGATATTTTTTAAACCTGCCACAAAGGGAATTGATATAGCAATTGCCCTTGATATTTCAACCAGTATGTCTGCCAGGGACTTTGATCCAGATAGGTTAACAGTTTCCAAATTGATGATTGAAAAGTTTATAAAAATGAGGAAAAACGATAGGATAGCCCTACTTTTATTTGCTGCAAACAGTTTCGTACTTTCTCCCCTTACAATGGACCATACATCTCTCATAGCACTTTTAAAAAGTGTGAAATTAATCCCATTTGATATGGATGGTACAGCAATAGGAATGGCAATTGTAAATGGGATAAATCTTTTGAGACATTCAAAGGCAAAGAGTAAGGTAATGCTTTTGATGACAGATGGAAGCAATAATAAGGGAGAGATATCACCCCTTACTGCTGCTCAGTTTGCAAGGGAATATGAAATTAAGATTTATACAATTGGAATAGGTTCTGGGAAGGAGGCAGAAGTATTGGGTTTAAATGTTTTTGATGAACCGGTATATGTTAAGAGGAAGGTCCAGTTTGATGAGGAGACTTTAAAAGAGATTGCTAAAAAGACAGGGGGAGAATATTTCAGGGCAAGGGACGGAAATGCCCTTTTTGAAATAGCATCTAAGATAGATAAAATGGAAAAAACACCCTTTGAGAGGAAAAAGATTGTTAAAATTAAAGAACTTGATAACTTTCTCTTTTTGTTTTCAATTTTGTCTCTTATGGGATATATTTTAATATTATCTCTTGTTGAGAAAAAATTTTAATAAATATTAATTATTGTAATATTTTTAAATTTATGTTAAAAAGTTAGATAATTTATAGGGAGTGAAAAAATGGAGGAAAAAAAGAAATTTTTTACTTCATCGGGAATTGAGATAAAAACTGTTTACAAACCTGAAGATATTGAACCCTTTGATTATGATGAAAAATTGGGAATGCCTGGATCTTATCCCTTCACACGGGGAGTATATCCGGAAATGTATCGCTCAAGACTATGGACAATGCGTCAATATGCTGGGTATGCAACTGCTGAAGAATCTAACAAAAGATATAGATATCTACTTGAACAGGGACAGACCGGGCTCAGTGTTGCCTTTGATCTTCCAACACAGATTGGCTACGATTCAGATCATCCACTTTCCCGTGGAGAGGTGGGAAAAGTTGGGGTGGCAATAGATTCCCTTGAGGATATGGAGGTACTTTTTAAGGAGATTCCCCTTGATAGGGTTTCCACCTCAATGACCATAAATGCCACGGCGGCAATTTTACTTGCCATGTACATAGTAGTTGCGGAAAAACAGGGTGTATCACCTGAAAAACTGTCTGGCACAATTCAGAATGACATTTTAAAGGAGTATATTGCAAGGGGGACTTATATATATCCCCCACGACCATCTTTGAGGATAATAACTGACATTTTCGACTACTGTTCAAAATATGTTCCAAAGTGGAATACCATATCCATAAGTGGATATCACATAAGGGAGGCAGGTTCCACAGCAGTTCAGGAGGTTGCCTTTACCCTTGCAGATGGTATTGCATATGTTGAGGCTGCGATAAAGAGGGGGCTTGATGTGGATAAGTTTGCTCCGAGACTTTCATTTTTCTTTAATGCCCACAACAATTTTTTAGAGGAGATTGCAAAGTTCAGGGCTGCGAGGAGACTTTGGGCTAAGATAATGAAGGAAAGATTTAATGCAAAGAATCCATCTTCATGGCGGTTGAGATTTCATACCCAGACAGCAGGTTCCACATTAACTGCCCAGCAGCCCATGGTGAATGTTGTAAGGGTAACTATACAGGCCCTTTCTGCGGTACTTGGTGGAACTCAATCTCTTCACACAAATTCAATGGATGAGGCACTTTCCCTTCCCACAGAGAGTTCTGCAAGACTTGCCTTAAGGACTCAACAGGTTATAGGTTATGAAAGTGGAGTTACAGATACTGTGGATCCTCTTGCTGGTTCCTACTACATAGAAAAGTTAACAGATGAGATTGAAAAAAGGGCTCAGGAATATATTGAAAAAATTGATAAAATGGGGGGAATGTTAAGTGCAATTGAAGAGGGATATGTTCAGAGAGAGATTCAGGATTCTGCGTATAAATATCAGATGGAGATTGAAAAAAATGAGAAGGTGGTGGTTGGAGTAAATAAATTTCAAATTGAGGAAGAGGAAAATTACGATATATTGAAAATAGATGAGGAGATGGAAAGAAAACAGGTGGAAAGAGTTAAAAGGTTAAAAAAAGAAAGAGATGGAGATGCGGTTAGAAAATCCCTTGAAAAAGTTAAGGATGTTGCAAAAGGGGATGAAAATTTAATGTTTCCAATAATTGAAGCGGTTAAAAATTATGCCACCCTTGGGGAAATATCTGATGCTTTAAGGGAGGTTTTTGGAGAGTATAGAGAAGAAATAAAATTTTAGGAGGATATATTATGTGTGCAAAAATTAGAGAGGAAGAGGCTTTAAATTATCACTCTGAGGGAAGACCCGGAAAACTGGCTGTTATTGCCACGAAACCATGCCTTACCCAGAGGGATCTATCTCTTGCTTATACCCCTGGAGTTGCAATTCCCTGTTTGCATATTAAGGATAATCCAGAAGATGTTTTTAAATATACAAACAAAGGAAATTTGGTTGCTGTTATTTCAAATGGAACTGCGGTTCTGGGACTTGGAAATATTGGTCCCCTTGCTGGTAAACCTGTGATGGAGGGTAAAGGAGTTTTATTTAAGAGATTCGCAAATATAGATGTCTTTGATATTGAATTGAAAACTGAGGATCCCGATGAACTCATAAATGCGGTAAAACTACTTGAACCCACATTTGGTGGAATTAACCTTGAGGACATAAAGGCTCCTGAGTGTTTTTACATTGAAGAAAAATTAATAGAACTCATGAATATTCCAGTTTTTCACGATGATCAGCATGGTACTGCGATTATTGCCGGAGCTGCCCTTTTAAATGCTGCTGAAATTGTCGAGAAGGATTTAAAGGATATGAAGATGGTAATATGTGGTGCAGGAGCTGCAGGTATTGCCTGTGGAAAGATGTTTATAGAACTTGGTATAAGAAGGGAAAATGTATATCTTGTTGATAGTAAAGGAGTTATATATAAAGGCAGAAAGGAGAGGATGAATCCCTACAAAGAATTTTTTGCCCAGGATACAAAGTTGAGAACCCTTGAAGAGGCAATGGAGGGGGCGGATGTTTTTGTTGGTGTTTCTGTAAAGGGGCTTGTCACCAAAGAAATGGTAAGGAAGATGAATGATAATCCCATAATTTTTGCCATGGCAAATCCAGATCCTGAAATTACCTACGAGGATGCAAAGGCAGCAAGGCCTGATGTCATAATGGCAACAGGTAGAAGTGATTATCCCAATCAGGTCAACAATGTTCTTGGATTTCCATTTATCTTTAGAGGAGCCCTTGATGTAAGAGCCACAAAGATTAATTCAAAGATGAAGGTTGCGGCATCCCACGCCCTTGCAGATCTTGCAAAGGAAGATGTGCCCGATTCTGTTATTCAGGCATATGGGGGAGAAAAATTCCGCTTTGGAAGGGATTATATAATTCCAAAGCCCTTTGATCCCAGGGTGCTTTTATGGGAGGCTCCTGCTGTGGCGCAGGCTGCGATAGAAAGCGGTGTGGCACAAAAACCCTTTGACGATATAGAGGAATATAAAGAGAAACTTGAGGCAATGCTCGGACTTTCTAAAAAAGTAATGAGAATAGCCATAAATAAAGTAAAACATCATGAAAAGAAGATAATTTTTCCTGAAGGTGAAGAAGATAAAATTTTAAGGGCCTGTCAGAGGATTCTGGATGAGGATATAGCAAAGCCTGTACTGATAGGAGATAGGGAGGTAATTGAAGAAAAAATTAAATCCCTTGGACTTGAATTTAAAGATTATGAGGTCTACAACCCCCACAAATTTGACAGAATGGATGAATTTGTGGATAAATTGTATCAGTTGAGAAAATATAAGGGGATGACCCCAAGGCAGGCCAGGTTAAAACTCTTAAATCCCTTTTATTTTGGAATGATGATGCTTGAGGTTGGAATGGGGGATGGACTTGTTGGAGGAATAACATCTTCCTATCCGGAAACCATTAGACCAGCCCTTGAAATAATTGGGGTGAGAGAAAATATCGAAAGGGTTGCAGGGCTTTATATGATGATCCTTGAAAATAGAATCCTGATAATGGCTGATACCACAGTAAATTTAATGCCTGACTCAGAAGAACTTGCAGATATTGCAATTATGGCCTCTGAGGCGGCAAAATTTTTTGATATTGAGCCAAAGATTGCCTTTTTGTCCTATTCCAGTTTTGGGAGTGTCAGAAATGAGGATGTGAGCAGGATTCAAAGGGCAGTAAATCTTGTAAAAGAACGTAGACCCGATCTCATTGTGGATGGAGAGATGCAGGTTGATGCGGCACTTGATCCAGAGTTTGTAAAGGAAAACTTCCCCCATTCAAAAATTGTTGGAGATGCTACAATCCTTGTTTTCCCGGAACTTTTTAGTGCAAATATTGGATACAAACTTGTACAGTACTTGAGTAATGCTGAGGCTATAGGTCCCATTTTGTTGGGGATGAAAAAGCCTGTGAATGTTCTCCATTATTCTTCAAGGGTTGAGGACATTGTAAATATAACCACAATTACAGCCATTGCTTCAGGAGTGATATAATTTAATCTCTATGGGAAGGGGGGTATCCTCCTTCCGCCTTTCTATGAATTTTTAAAGATAAAGTGATGTAATAAAAAAACTAAGTGAGATGCGTATTTTGGTATTTAATCTCCCATTTTTGCTTTAGGCATTTTAGTTGCCTTAGGGTGATTCTTTTGGAGTGATTTATGGCATATATTACTTCACATATCTTGAGAGTTAAAATAAAAGTTGCTGTTTTTATTTTATTTTTTATATTTTCCTTTTCTTTTTTCATTTCTAAACCCATGGGAAATCATTTTTTGAAAGGTTTTATTAGGGGACCTATTTCGCCGGGATGTCAAATGGGTGAAACAAAGGTTAAGATGCAAAAAATTACAGAAAGGAAAGGAAGAGAGGAAAAATTTAGGTGGGGACTTTTCAAGAAGTTGTTAAAGAAAATGGATATAGAAGGAGATTTAAGAATTAAGTATCAATGGGACAAAAAGGATGGTAAGGTGAAGAAGAAAAAAGAGTTAAGGTTTGGGGTAAATTGTGTTATAAGGCCTACTAAAAGATTTAAAGTGGGATTTGGGATTTCTTCCATGGGGAAACATCCAAGGTCGAGGGATGTTTCCTTCGATAATCTTTTTAAGAAAGAAAGTTTTAAACTTGATAATATTTATCTGGAATATTTTCCTTTGAAAATCCTTAAATTCTGGGTGGGTAAATATAAAAGTTTTCAATCTTCCCTGTGGGAGGAGACAGATCTTCTGTGGGATAGAGATTTAAGACCAAAGGGGATTGGCGCAAAATTGATGAAATATGGAGATGAAGCAATTTTTTTAAATGGGGGAATATTCTTTTTAAAAAGTGATGCAACAAACTTGAATTCTTTCATGGTTTATTTTCAGGATGGGGCTAAGTTTAAATTTTCTAAAGACATTTCTTTTTGCGGAGCCTTCTCTTACTATAATTCCATAAGAGTTAGGGGTAACAAACTTAAATTTTCATCGGAGACTAACAGTGTTGAAAACAATAGACTGAAATATGATTACAATGTTTTTGTTCCTGAAATGGAAGTTGTGTTTTCAATGAAGGGATTTTTGCACTCTCTAAGTTTTTATGGGGAATTTGTTCACAATTTTTCTGTGGATCTGGCAAATAATGGTTTTTTGTTTGGAACAACTTTTGGATGGAAAAAAATAAATAGATTGGGGAAGTGGCAGGTAAAATTAATTCACAGAAAACTTGAAAGGGATGCATGGCTTGATTCCTTTCCCGATTCAGGAAGTTTTGAAGGTAAAACTGAAATTGAAGGGAATGAGATTGTTTTTGAATTGGGTTTATACAGAAATCTCATTTTTAAAGCGAAATATTATAGGACAAGGGAGATGAAATATCCCAGACGTCTTGATAATCTGCTAAAGACTTTTGTCCTTTTGAAGTTTTAAAAATCAAACGGAAAAATGGTGCCAGGCACGATTTGGATAAAAGGTGTCAGGCAAAAACTTAAATATCTAAATGGGGACAAACTAAACCTTGAGAACCTTGTGAGAAAAAAAAGAAAAAAGTGTCAGGCAGGAAATTTGGCGCATAGGGAATTAAGGCAGGAATATCAGAATATATTTATGGGGAAACTATTTAAATTTTTGGTGTTTTTATGTGGAGTTGGATGTGCTGATTGTGGCCTTTCTCCCCAGGTATAGGGAGAGGATGATGGTTAGAATGGATATAAAAATTGCAGGTGGAAGGGTGGAAGGTAAATAGTTTAATCTTAATTCATGTTTTCCCTTCGGGATTAAAACTCCCATAAAGTTGTCATTTACCCTGAAAATTTTGACTCTTTTCCCATCAATATAACAACTCCAATTGGGGGAATAGGTTTCATTTATGATGAGTAAATTTTTCCCATTTGAGATTACCTCAAGTTCTTTTTTGTTTATTTCATCTTTAATACTTAATATTTTCCCACCGTTAAAGTTAAAACCATTTCCAATGGGAATTTTTGTGACGGTTATATATTTTAACTCTGGATTTAAAAGGGTGGCAATGTCTCCAATTCTTATTCCCCTTGAAAAATAGAATTTTGGATATGCATCTATTTCATATAGTTTGAAATCATTTTTCTCCCATATCTTTTTTAATGGCAGATTTTTGGTTGTTGTGATGTATTTTACATTTAACTTTCTGGCGATTTCTATTTTCTGGCTCATGGTAAGCCTTCTAAAAAATTGGGAGAGTTTTGCGGTGTGTGTTTCTTCCATTAAATCCACAGGTTCATTAAATCCATATGATGTGTTATCTAAAAAGCCCAGGAAGGGATATTTAATGGATGTAAGTTTTTCAATGTATTCCTTTATTGTTTCATTTTTCTTGGTAATAATTTGAGTATCCATTAGAAATGTCATTCTATATTTTTTATCCAGATTTTTGATGGAGTATCTTTTTTGATTTATCACATCAAATTTTATAAATCTCAAGTTTCCAAATAGTAGTTCAAAAAGGACCACAGACATTATGAGGTATCTTTTCTGAAAATCCCTTTTTGAAATAAAAAGTAGGAAAAAGAAAATTAATAAAAAAATGGGTGAAATAAAGAATTTTCCAGGTGATATAAGAAGAAGTGATGAAAGTAATATTACAGAGAGAAATAGAGAAAATACCAGGTTTTTCCTTGAGTATCTGTAAATTATTTCTTTAAAACCTTTTATGGATGTGATTAGAAAAAATAGGGAAAAGAAAAATGTAAACTTTTGAAAATATCTGCCATTTGAAATTATTGGGATTAGATGAAATGATTTCTTTACAATGGGGCAATACCCCCCCATTGAGAGGATTAGAAATATAATTACGCCCAATGGTAGGAAGAGGTCCCTTTTTTTTATATAAAAAAAGAAATAGAAAAAGGGGAGTAATAGTGATGAGGATAGAAAAAATGTCATAAAAAGAGGACTTCTTGCCCCATATTTTTTGTAGATATTTTTGCTATTTGATATTTTAAAGTCCTCTTTAAAAAAGTTATCAAAAAAAAATCCACCGGATGCTTCAGGAGGAAAGTCATATCCCCTTGAGAGATTTTTAACTTCTTTGTTTAAAAGAGATCTCATATTTCCCGTATAATCTTTATATCCTTCAATTAAAAGAGGAAGGGATATGAGGCTTGAAAGAAGTATGGAAACTAAAATTTTTTTCAGAGTATCGGGAGGTAGTTTCTGTCCCATGAGAATGAAAATTCCAGATAATGCTGTTCCCATGAAAAATAGGGGTTCAAATGTGGAAATTACAAGTGTTGTGGAAATTGAAAGTATAAAAATATTTCTAAAATTATTTCCTTCATTTTTTAGAAGTTTAATGAGAGAAAGTAAAAAAAATGGGGTTAAAAATATATAGGGCAGAAGATTTATGAGATAAAAAAGGGATATTACCACCCCCGTAAATCCATATATTACCCCTCCCAGAAGGGATATTTTTTCATCAATGTCCATTTCCTTCAGTAATTTATGGAAGAAGAGCATTCCTAAAAAGTGATGTAGCATTACAAACAGGTTGAGTGAAAATAGGGGGAAAAAAAATATTCTTATATAGGAGAGGGGATAAAAGATGAGGTAATTCCCATTTGTCAAAATGGGCTGACCGAAGTTTAAGAGGGGATTCCACATGGGAATAATTCCCCTTTTTAGTGCCTTTGCGACAAAGTGCCAGATGGGATAGTCAAGGATATAAAAATCCTTCAAATACAGGGTTTTCCCTGAAAATATGGGGGAAAAAAGAATAAAGGAAATTAGAAAATAAAAAATAGTAGTTTTTTTCATAGAGGAAAATCCCCCTAAAAAGGGGGAATATTTAAAAAATTACATTTTTAACAGCGTCAATTACAGTCCCATCCACCCACTTGATGGCTGCCACAAATTTATCTCCCCAATTGGGTTTTTGTGGCTTTCCACCACATATATCTTCCACTTCTTCCTTTATCTCCTCAATTTTCCTGATTGGCAGATCGCTATTTTTCACAGATTCAATAAGGTCTTCCCTGCGAGGATTTATGGCAATTCCTCTCTCTGTAACTATTACATCTATCAGTTCTCCAGGTCCACAGAGTGTTGTCACTTCATCCACGATAACCGGTATCCTATCCCTGAAAGATGGTACCGCAAGGATTGTGCATTTTGAAAAGAGGCAGTTCTGCCAGCCTCCAATTCCATGCAGAAGTACACCATCGGAATGGGTAACCACATTTGCATTGAAGTTTATATCCACTTCTGTTGCCCCAAGTACTACAGCATCAACCATTGAGGCAAAATTTCCCTTTGAGTGGTAGTTATAACTGGTAAAGGGTGAAGTTGTAATGTGTTTATTGGGATGATTTCTTATTGATTCAACACCTGCAAGGTCGAAGGTCTGTCCATCAAGTATGTAGTCGGTGAGCCCCTCTTCAAGCATCTCAACCAGATATTTATTGCTTCCACCCCTTATAAACCTCGCCTTTACCCCTGCCTCTTTCATCATTTCCTTTAAAAAAACTGCAAATGCAAGGCTTGTTCCACCTGCTCCAGCCTGAAATGAAAATCCATCCCTCATAATTCCTGAATCTCTTATGAATCTTGCAATGAGTTCTGCAATGTAGAGTCTATCTGGACTTTTGGTTATCTGTGTTGTACCTGAGACAATTTTTGTTGGATCACCTATTTCATCCATTACAACAACATAATCCACCAAATTCCCATGAATCTGAAATGGAGCACAGGGAAAATCCACAAGGTTATCTGTAACCACAATTACCCTATCTGCATATTGACTGTCCGCAAGGGCAAATCCAAGTAGTCCACATGCAGATTTTCCAAAAACGCCATTTGCATTTCCAAAGGGATCGGCGCAGGGAGCTGCAATTACTGCTATGTCTATGTGTACTTCTCCATCCTGAATTGCCTGATATCTCCCTCCATGGGATCTCAAAACCCCCATTCCCCTCATTTTACCCTCTGAACAAAATCTACCAAGGGGACCATTTAGACTACCTTCTATGTGGTGGATTGTTCCATTTTTAAGGTGATCTATCAGGGGTTCGTGACATGGGAAAAGGGCACTTGGAATAAAGGTGAGATCCTTTACGCCCATTTCATGTGCCACATCAAAAATTTTATTTATAACCTTATCCCCATTTCTAAAGTGGTGGTGGGCTGAAATTGTCATTCCATCTCTGAGTCCACATTTTTCAAAGGCTTCTCTTAAAGATGAAACCACCTTGTTGCCATCCGGTGGATAGTCAGCACAGGTTGGAATTGGAGGGGCTGCCTTCTTCCCCTCAGGCCTATATTTTCCAACCCCCATGAAGGGGATTGTCTTTCTACCATTTATTTCATCAGGCAGTTCTCTTCCAAGAACATTTTTAATCATTTTTTCCCTCCTGAATTAACCCCATTTCTTTTGCAAGTTTTAAAATTCTCTCAGCCCTTTTGACCACAGGGGGATCAACCATTTTACTTCCAAGAGATATTACTCCACTTCCCCTCTTCTTTGCCTCTTCAATGGCTTTTGCAATTTTCATGGCTTTTTCAACTTCTTTTTCTGTGGGTTTAAAGGCTTCATGTATTACCTTTATCTGCCGTGGATGGATACAACCCTTTCCTTCAAATCCCAGAGACTTTGCCTCAAGGGTTGCCTTTTTCAATCCTTCCATATTGCTCACATCGGAATATACCGTATCAATTGCCTGCAGGTGAAAACTCTTTGCAGCGTTTACTATTACACTTCTTGCGTAGAAACTTTCCCTTCCCTCTTCTGTCCTTTCTGCACCAATGTCTGCGGTATAGTCTTCAAGTCCGATCGTAAGGGCAACATTTCTTTTTGAAGCCCCCGCAATTTTATAGGCATTCATTATACCCTTTGCACTTTCAATAATTGGCATTAGAAGTATTTTTTCTTTCCTGCCACTTTTTTCTTCAAGTTCAGATATCTTCTTATCCACATTGATTACATCTTCTTCTGTTTCACACTTTGGAATGAGTATTAATTCCACAGGCTGGGGAACAATTTCTTCAAGATCTCCAAGCCCCATTGGAAGTTGATTTATCCTCACCATTTTTTCACTTTCATAGAAGTTTATACTCCTTAAGGCATTTCTAACCAGGATTCTTGCTGCATCCTTTTCATCTGGGGACACACTGTCTTCAAGGTCAAGTATTATGCCGTCTGGTTTATGGATTCCAGCATTTATCATAAATTTGGGCTCATTTCCGGGGAGATATAATCTCGATCTTCTGAATCTCTCCCTTATACATTTTGTCTTTACCCCTTTGTTTAAAGGGGGTAGAAAGTCCCTTTTTATTTCGGGAAAAAGTCTTTTAATTGCACATTCAATTCTTGCAAAGAGAACAAATGGCAATGCTCCAAAATCCTGAAGGGTAAGTTTTATTCCCTCTAAGTTATAAAAATTTAAAATTTGAAGTACATCTTCCCTTATCTTATCTCCATAAAGTCTTTCAACCTTACTTGAAATATCGAGTTCTATGGAGTTTCCACTAATTTTTTCTATCTTTACAAAACAATCGGATCTGACTCCTTCACCCTTTCTTCCGCAGGTGGCACTTTTAGTCTCCATTTTTCACCTCATTATGGAATAGTTTAAAGAGTATATTATATTTTTATTCTCCTTCCATTCAAGTTAAAAAAGATAAAATAGCAGGGATTTTAATAACTAAGAACATTGGGGAATGTCAACTTAATTGCGCGAAACTTTTTAATATCTACTTTCAGGATAGAAGAGAAATGGTGGGTAGAAAAATTTCTTAAGCGCTTTTTTATTTTTAAAAATCTCTCCAATTTGTCCAAAAGGTTTATAGAGAGGGAAAGGGCTTTTCTTTAATCATAGGTTTCTGCCGGAAGATTTTCTTCCTGCCATGATTTGATTTATTTCTTATTTGCCTTTATCAAATGTCTTCCAGGAAGATTTATAGAAGAAAAAAAATTTGTTTAAATCATTAATTTTTTCAAGAGGATTTTATTTTTGTAAGATTTCAATTTTTTTGTTTGTCCTTCAAAATGTCGCTTGAATTTTTTGCCTGACACCTTTAATTTTGGTTTTTTCTGGTACCTTTTCCAATTTTCGCTGTGAAATTTGAAGAAGAAATTAATGAAATGAAGATTATATTTTCTGTTATAATCCCTCAGACACAAAATTTATGGTATGTTTCTGCTGAAATTCTGGCACCTTATCTGGTCTCTGTGTTGTGGTAGATATTTATCGGGAATTTTTTTAAAGTTTTAAAGTTAGGTTATAACCTTTTGTAAAAGACCCTCATTTTTTGCTATTATTCTATTTTAGAAATTCTGGAGAGAGGAAATCATGAAAAGATTAATAATCTTTCTTTTTTCCATTTTGCTTTTCTTATCCTTTAATTTTTCTCAGGTAAGATATCCTGTTGATAGGGTGGGTTTTTGTTATAAGGATTTTCAGATAGAAAAAATAATAAAAAAGGCTGAAGAACTTGAGAAAAAGGGACTTGATGAGAAGTTGAAAAGTTATGGCTTAAATTCAGATGTGAGATGGATTTACGGGATATGTCCCCACGATGATCACCTGTATGCGGGAAGGGTTTACTACAATATCTTGAGAAATTTAAGGGCTAAAACCGTTGTAATTTTTGGTGTGACCCATTCAGCAAGAAGAAAACACCTTACAAAGAAACTAATTTTTGGGACCTTTCCATATTATTATGGTGTATATGGAAATATAAAGGTTTCACCCTTAAGGGAAGAGATAGAGAAGAGATTGGGAAAGGATTTTTATGTCATAAATAATCCTGTGGTAAAGGGAGAACACTCAATTGAAGCACTTTTGCCCTTTATCCAATACTATAACAGGGATGTGGATATTTTACCCATATATGTACCGGTTTTAAACTATAAAGATCTGGTATCTTCAAGTGAGAAACTATCTCAGATTTTTGTAGATTTAATCAAGAGAAATCACTGGAAATTGGGAAGAGATATAGCCTTTGTTTCATCCGCTGACTGTGTGCACTATGGGGATTGGGAGTGGGGAAAGCATCACTATGCTCCCTATGGTTGTTGCTACTATGGGCATGAAAGGGCTGTAAAGGATGACATTTTTATCTCTCAAAGTATTTTATCCGGGGTGATTTCAGATAAAAATATGGAGAGATTTACAGAGAAGGTATGGAGCAACGATGTTTCCTGGCCCTATAAAATTACCTGGTGTGGCTGTTTTTCCATTCCCTATGGGCTGAGATGTGTGAATCTAATTAAAGAAAAATTGGAAGGGAAACCACTGAGAGGCTATTTTTTGAGATATGGTGATAGTTATACCTTTGGAAAACTTCTGGATGAAAATGTTGGAATAGGTTTAACTGCAATCTGTAATCTGCACCACTGGGTGGGATATACTGCCATTGGATATAAGTAATTTTTTTTGTTTTAAAGGGGATTATAGTTGGTTTTTGAGAAAGATGTATCTTTAAAGGATTATACAACTTTTAAGATAGGAGGAAGGGCTGATTATTTTTTTTCTCCTTCTGATTTGGAAGAATTAAAGGGCTGTTTTGAATTTATCCATGGTGAAAAACTTCCCTTTTTTGTTTTAGGTGGGGGCTCCAATATCTTGGTTTCCGATGATGGTTTCAGAGGTGTGGTTGTTTATACTGGAAGGTTAAATGAAATTTCAGTTTCATCCTCAAAGGAGGGTGGGATTTCCTTAAATGTAGGTGCGGGATCTTCAGTTAAAGATCTTGTAATTTTTTCGGCTGGAAATGGATTTTCTGGCCTTGAGGAATTTTATGGGCTTCCAGGAACAGTTGGTGGGGCAACATTTATGAATGCAAGGTGTTATGGAAAGGAATTTTCTGATGTGGTAAGTGAAGTTGTGGCCTTTGATACTTTTAAAAAGGATGTGAAAGTTTTAAAGAGGGATGAAATTTTTTTGGGATATAAGAAAACCATTTTTCAGAGGAATGTAAATCTTTTTATCTTTGAGGTCAGATTTTCTTTAAAGATAGGGAAGAAGAAAAAAATTTTTGAAAAGATGAACCATTTTATAAAAGATAGGGAATTAAAGGGGCAATTTTTATATCCCAATGCCGGTTGTATTTTTAAGAACAACCGTGAATTTGGAGAGCCCACGGGAGTAATTCTTGAAAGGGTTGGTTTAAAGGGAGTGAAAAGAGGTGGGGTGAAATTTTTTGAAAAACACGCAAATTTCATAGTAAACTTTGACAATGGAAGAGCAGAAGATGTTTTATATTTAATTAACATGGCCAAGGATGTGGTTTATAAAAAGTTTAAGTTTTCCCTTGAGGAAGAAATTGGTTTTCTGGGATTTAAATAACTTTCTATTTTTTTCTGAGTTTTATTGATAGAGGACTTATATAGTAGAAATTTAGGTAGTTTATGGTGTTTTTAACGTCCTTTTTAAATTTCGTTACATATCTTGCGAAATTTTCCTCTTTGTCATTTCTTAAAACATTTTCAAATTCTCCAATTTCATCTGCAAGTTCAAGAAGGTAGTGCTTCATTTCTCTCAAAAGATTGAGGCGTCTCACAGTTTCCTTTTCAGATATCCTTTTAATTTTTAATTTAGAAGGGAGTTGTGATAGTATATTTAGAGATCTACTAACTGTTTCTTCAACGAGTTCCCTTATTTCGAGAAGAAAGGTTCCTTCATATCTTTTCTTATTTTTTAATTTTGTCCTGGATTTGAAATTCAGTGTTTCAATTTGATCGTAAAGGGAATCGATGTAGAAATTTAAACCGCCGTATGGAAGATGTGGAAATTGAAGGTTCAAAAAGGTGCCGCCTATGTATATTTTGTCAGTGTAGTGGATTTTTAATTCGCTTTCAGATATGGTGTAAAATTTTATTTCAAAGATGTCTTCGCTTTTGAAGAATCTCTTAATCCTTCCTATTACCAGATGACCATTTTGTATGATGAAATAACTGTTGGATTCAAAAATTGAAGAATTCAAAATGGCACTTTCAAGCATCTTATCTATTAAAAACCTTAGAGTATTTGCCCTCTCTTTTAAGATCTTTTCTATTTTCTCTCCTGCCTCCCCTTCATTTACCATTTTTAACTGGTTGTTTATTAGGTAATAGCCCTCTTTTGTCTCAATTGGCAATTCAAGATGTAGCTTTTTCCTGATACCAGAAATTAATGGATCTTCAAGGGGAAGTGTGGGATAGTCATATTTTGATGGCTCAATACTAAAAATTGTATCTAAAATTGACATAACCTTTTCCAAAAATAATTAATTTAAAATAACTAAAATTAATTTTATAATATTCTTTACAAAATTTTAAGGAGATTTGATGAAAATAATAAAAAAGATTTTATATCCAATAGATTTTACCGATTATTCTGTAGATTTGCTGGAATACGCAATTATGTTTGCAAATAGGGCAAATGCTTCTCTTCATCTCTTAAATGTTATTGTGGAGGATGATCTTTCTAAAGGGTTTGATGTTTTAAATGAGTTTTTCAATATAATAAAAGACAATCCGGAGTATTCGGTTCAGAAAAATGCCCTTGATGACCTGAATTTAATAAAAGTTCACATAAAAAGTGAGTCCCCATCTAAGGGGATAATAGATTATGCCCTTCAAAATGAAATTGATTTGATTATGATTTCAGCCCACAGACCCTCCTGTAAGGGGGAAAAAACTCTGGGTAGAACTACATCTGAAGTTGTTAAGAATGCACCATGTCCTGTTATGATAATGAGGTTGCCTGAGGAGATGAAAAAGCACTTTAGTAGATATGAGTTAAGTCTCGATGAGATAAAAAAAGAGGTTAGCGGTGAATAACAGTCAAAAATGATAAACTTCCTGTGGGGTCGAGTTCTATATCCTTTAAATCTCTTTTCCCTACGAATATGGTGTCCACATACCAGAGACTTATATAGGGTAGTTCATCGGAGATTAAATATTGAATCTTTTCATCTATCTTTTTTCTTTTTCTCACATTCAGACAATTTTGAAGGTTTAAGAGGAGAATATCCATTTCTTTATTTGAAAATCTACCCCTATTGTACCCATTTGGAGGTGTGTTTTTGCTGTAAAATAGGTCGTAGAAAAAATCATCTGTTAAGTTTGCCCCTATCCACATGAGACTATACATTTGAAAGTTTCCATTTATTATGTCAGATATAACCGTTGCAAATTCAAAGGAAGTAATTTTTAAATTTATTCCAATTTTTTTTAGTTGATATTGAAAAACCTGTGCCTGCTGTAGGTATTTTAAATTTGTAGATGCCTTATACTCAAGTGTTATCTTTTTTAAGTGGGCTTTTTTTAAAAATTTTTTGGCAAGTTGTGGATTGTAGTTATACTTTATTACTTTATCTGAATAGAAGGGATGTTGCGGTGGAAGGATTGTATATGCCCTTTTTACATAGCCCCTGTAGAGATATTTTATAATTTCATCTAAATTAAGACCATAGGCTATGGCTTTTCTGACGTCTTTATTTTTTAGATATTTATCCTCCATGTTAAGGCCGATATATTGATAGTTTGTGCCCCTTTCCACTTTAATTTGAAGAGTTTTTTCCTTTTTAATCTCATAAATTGTATCTGGAGAAAGGGTATTTATTGTACAGTCAACACTTCCCTTTCTGAGTTCAAGTGCTATTGTGGATTCGTCTGGAATTATTTTAAGTATTAATTTCTTTATCTTTGGTTTTTCCCCAAAGTAATCTTCATTTCTTTCAAGAACTATCCGTTCTCCATATTTGTAATTTATGAGTTTAAAGGGACCTGTTCCAATTGGGCTTTTAGATACATCTTTTGGGGAGCCATATTCCACAATTCCTATTCCTGGCGATATTACCTTTGAGAGAAAATTAAAATCAGGTTTTTTAAGGAAAAATGTTATTTTATATTTTCCCTGTGGAACAATTTTTTCGATATTTTCCACACTTCTTTTTTTTATGCTTATGAAATTTTTATCCATAAGGGATAAAAAGGTGTATGCAACATCTTTTGAGGTGAGTTCTCTGCCATCCTGGAATTTAACACCCTTTTTGAGATAAAAGGTAAATTTTTTATATCCTTCTATTTCCCATTTTTCTGCAAGATCTGGAACAATATTTAAATTTTTGTCATATTTAACAAGGGAATTAAAGATAAGACCATATACGTGTTCAGATACCTGTGTGTATCCAATTCTTGGGTCTAAGGATACTGGATTTCCATCAATTGCAACTATAAGGGTGTCTGACCTTGAATAGATGTATGAAAAAAGAAGTAAAAAAAATAAAAATATGAAAACTTTGGAATTAATCTTTTTGTGATGGATTGTCATTGTCTATCAGTTTCACATTTTCTATGAGTTCATTGTAGGTATGTGCCAGAAATTGAAATTCGTCATTTTTTCTGAATTGAACAGGCTCAAGACTTTTATTTTCAAGATTTTCATTTATGTGAATGTTGAGCCTGTATATTGGGCCAAAGACCCTGTTTGAAGTGTAATAGCCAAGTATGATTGTAAGAAGTAAAAAGGATAGTAGATAAACTCCAAAAACCATCCAGCTTCTCATGGAAAAATCAGATATCATTTTTACGGAGTCGGGATTGTCAGGGAGAAATTTTTTTAAAGTGCCTATGTTAAACATTATGAAATAACTTATTAAAGCGGTTGTGGTTATGAACCAGAGGAATAAAATTGTTATGAATGTATACTGGGCTTTTTTGTTTACTATATACTTTTTCCTGACCTTTTTTTTCATGACAGTTATCCTAAAGGTGATTTTAAACTATATTTTATAATAAAAAACTTTTTTTGAAAAACTTTTAATGAAGGGG
Source organism: Acidobacteriota bacterium (assembly GCA_027064125.1). Taxonomy (GTDB): domain Bacteria; phylum Acidobacteriota; class JAAYUB01; order JAAYUB01; family JAMOQF01; genus JAMOQF01. The sequence goes on along the minus strand of JAMOQF010000168.1, from coordinate 3,186 downwards.
ATATAATAATTTTTTTGTGGTAAAATTAAATCTTCAATAGTAAATTCAGGGGCAGGGGGAGTAATGGGAAGAAATGTGGGTGGTAAAGTTTTTAGATATATTTTAGGTATTTTTTTATTTTTTCTATCCCTTTTTTTCTTTTTATCTCTCATTTCATTTGATGCGCAAGATGTGTCCTTGATTACCTTTTCTAAAAATCCAGTGATCCACAATTTATGTGGAATAGTGGGATCATACCTTTCTTCATTCCTGTTTCTATATTTTGGATATGTTTCCTTTCTTTTCCCTTTACTTTTATTGGTAAGTGGAATATATGTTTTATTTTTAAGAAGGGATGAAAGTGAATTCCCTATTTATCCTTTTTTGATGGGATTCTTAATTTTTACTCTTTCTCTATCCTCTTTGCTTGAATTTTTTTCAATTAGATTTAGCGAAAATTTTTTAAATGGTGGAATTATTGGTTACTCTTTATACCATTTTCTTCTTCCCTTTTTCAATAAAGTTGGTACCTTTTTACTCCTTTTCACTTTTTTAATTTCTTCATTTTTTCTTCTTTTTAGATTTTCATTTTTACTTGACTTTTTTAGGAGGGTGTTTTCCTTTATTAAGGATTTTTTCAGAAAAAGAAAGGAAATTTCCGCCAATTTTAATGAAAGTGGAGTCTTTGAAGGAGGGGAAAAGAGAACCAATGATAATAAATCATATACTTTTAAAGATGTGGAAGATAGAAAATTCCATTTTTCGTTAAGGTTTAAAAGGAATGATGAAATGAGTAGGATAGAAGAAGTTCCCCTTTCATCTGATGAAACCGAGGAAGGTGGCATTGAAATAGAAGAAAATAATGTGGATGAGAATGCTTACTTTAAAGGTGGATTGAAAAATATTTCCCAATCTGACTTAAAGAAAGATCTTCCACCTCTTTCCCTTTTAAAGAAAAGTGGATCGGATAAATTAAAGGATGAAGAAGAAGAGGAAAAATTGAGGAAGATGGGGGAAAATCTTCTTGAAAAATTAAGAGAATTTAAGGTAGATGGAACCATTGAGCGAATAAGCAGGGGACCTGTTGTAACTACCTTTGAATTGAGACCTGCTAAAGGGGTGAGGGTAAGAAATATTTATAAATTATCTGAGGATCTTTCGGTAAGATTGGCTGCAGAATCCATAAGGATTTCAAGGATTCCCGGGAGAGGCACCATAGGGATTGAATATCCCAATGAAAAAAGAGAGATTATAATGTTGAGAGATATTCTGGAATCTCCCCAGTTTAAGAATTCTCCTTCTAATTTGACAATAGGTCTTGGAAAATTAATTGATGGGACTCCCTTTGTGGAAGATCTTTCTCAGATGCCACATCTATTGATTGCTGGTTCCACAGGTTCTGGAAAAAGTGTGGGACTCAATTCTATGATAGTTTCCATTTTATATAAAAGTACTCCTGAAGATGTGAGATTTATTTTAATTGATCCCAAAAGGGTGGAATTGAGTGCCTATGAGGATATTCCTCATCTGCTTGTTCCAGTGGTTTTGGATCACGATAGGGCTGGTTCAGCCTTGAATTGGGCTCTTAAGGAAATTAAAGAGAGGACCATGTTGTTGAGGAGATTTAAGGTTAGGAATATTAAGGAGTATAATGAAAAACTTGCAAGATTTTTAGAAAATGGAGAAGAAAATTTTAAAAAATTGCCCTATCTGGTAATTATAATAGATGAATATGCCGATTTAATACAGGGGACAAGTAATAAGAAATTGTCTCTGGCAATAGTGGATGCTGTGAAAAGAATAGCCCAAACCGGTAGGGCTGCAGGTATTCACATTATAATTGCGACTCAAAGGCCCTCTGTGGATGTAATCACCGGGGTTATAAAGGCAAATTTTCCAGCAAGAATATCCTTTAAACTTGTTTCAAATATGGATTCCAGAACAATACTTGATTTCAGCGGTGCAGAGCTGTTACTTGGGAAGGGGGATATGCTTTATAAACCTGCAACAAGTTCTGTAACCATGAGGGTACATGGTCCTTTCATAAGTCGTGATGAGGTTAATGCTGTCTGTGAGTTCTGGAAAATGAAAGGGCCTCCAGATTATATGGATGAGGTTTTTCAGGTTGAGGCTTATGGAGATGATGGAAAAGGAGGTAACTTTGGCCTTGGTGTAAAGGAATCCTTTGAGGATGGGGATCCGCTTTATGATAAGATTAAAAGGTTTGTTGTGGCAAATAGAAAGGCGTCCACTTCTTTGATTCAAAGGCATTTTCGTATAGGATACAATAGGGCGGCAAGGATTATGGATATGCTTGAAAGGGAGGGTGTTGTTGGGCCCTCTGAAACGGCGTCAAAACCGAGGGATGTACTTTTGCCCCCCGATTATTTTGAAAAAATGGATGAAGAGGAGGGAAATTTATGAGAACTCTCATTCTGGGGTCTGGAGGTAGAGAACATGCTCTTGTATATGGAATTAAAAGAGATGGTGGTGAGGTTTTTGCAATTCCCGGAAATGATGGGATGGAAGAGGCAATTTGTGAAAGGATGGATTTAAGTGAGTTTGAAAGGATTTATGAATTTATAAAAAGGAAGGGTATAGAACTTGTTATTGTTGGTCCGGAAAATCCTCTTGTTGAAGGAATTGTGGATTTTATGGAAGATAGAGGGGTAAAAATTTTTGGACCATCAAAAGTGGCATCTCAACTTGAAGGTAGTAAGATCTTTGCAAAAAATTTTATGAGTGAATATGGCATTCCCACTGCGAAATTTGAGGTGTATGACTCTTCTAAAAGGGCGATTTCAGATATTGAAGGTGGTAAATTTTCCTTTCCTGTAGTTTTGAAATGTGATGGGCTTGCTGCTGGTAAAGGTGTTGTTATTTCAAATGATAAAAAGGGTGCTATTTCTACTGTTTTAGATATGATGGAGAGAAAAGTATTTAAGGATGCAGGTGAGAGAATTGTGGTGGAGGAGTTTTTGGAAGGGAAGGAATTATCATATATGGTAATCTCAGATGGGGAAAATTTTGTCCCCTTTGTGCCTTCAAGGGACCATAAAAAGGTTTTTGATGGAGAAAGGGGCCCCAATACAGGTGGTATGGGGGCAATTGCCTGGGAAAATTTAATAGATGATGAAGTGAAAAGAGAAATAGAGGAGAAAATAATTAAACCGGTGATTAGAAATTTTCCCAGAAAATATTGCGAAT
>JAMOQF010000167.1 GCA_027064125.1 Acidobacteriota bacterium | reverse complement strand
ATTTTCTTCTCCATTTGGTTTATCCCATCCACATTTACAGTTGTATTTCTTCGCAAATCTTCTAAAGCAATTAGTAAGCCATTCACCGGCAAAACTCGACTTCTTACTTTTACATTTATAAAGTTCTTCTTGACACTCTTTAGTCACTTGAGTCCTCTTTTTAGCCCATTTTATACATCTATAAATATCCCCGATAAGAGGCAATTTTCCCCAAGGAAAATTACCCTCATTATCAATCCCCATCACCGGATTATCCCCCACATACACATACAAATTAAAATCCCATTTATCTTTTACCTCATCCTCCCTGAGATATCTCCCAACTTCTGGCATATAATATCTGTGAAAATTATAATAAAACCCAGTTTCACTGTCATAATACTGCCATGGAAATCTTAAGTTGTTTTCAATTGTGTTTACTGTTAAATTTACCTCTCCAAAACTATCCCAATCTGCATCCCAAACTGTGTTGCCTGATGTGTCAATCATCTTCTGAGGTGTAAATAGATGATCGTTTATGTAGTAATATCTGTTTCCATTACCATCTTCCATATGGTGAAAACATACAATAGATAAAAAGTAAAAATTTTCTTTATCAAAATTCATTGCTTTCATTTGATTTTATTTTAGGAAATCTTAAAAATTTATGTCAAGGAAATTTACTATTTCGTAAAAAATTTCCTGCCTGGCACTATTTATTTTCGTAAATCTATAGAGGAGTTTTGGGGCAGGTAAATAGGGAAAAAAATTAAAATCTGGCAAAAATAAAATCTTTCAGCAGAGACTAACAACTAAGATTAACTCCCTTACCTTTCTATAAACCTTTAAGGAATTTTTAGGAAATGAAACGGTGACAGACCTAAATCCAGGAATAAATCTTCTAAAAGGTGTCAGGCAAAAAATTTATCACTTTTTTTCTTTTATAAACTTCTATAAACTTTTAAGATGGCATTTAGGTGCCAGGCAAAAAAAGCCTAAAACCAGACAAGACTTAAAATTTCCTGTCAGAAATTAATGATTAAGTTCCTCCTATAAGTCATAAAGAAGGAAATTCAGCGAAAGTAAATAAAGAAAATGAAATAGTGTATTGGGGACAGACCTGAACTTGAGAGAAACTGCCAGGTAGTGTTTCTGTAAAAAAAATGAAAGGTATTGAGCAAAAAAAATTAATGGGTGTGTAAATAACACCTAAAAAGTGGGAGAAATTATATATTGAGTTTTTGTTATCCCAAAAAGAGTTAAGGCTTTTTCTTGACTAATTACCTTATTTATTGTATATTATCCCCAACAGGGGACGGGGTCATGATTTCCTGCCAACTTTTACAAGGGCAGGTCTTATGACTCTGTCATTTACCTTAAATCCCTTTTTGAAAACCTCAACTATCTTCATATCCATTTCTTCATCTTCAACCTTTTCAGTGGCCACAGCCTCATGGAATTGTGGGTTAAACTCCTCACCAACTCTACCTATATCCTCAATTCCAACATCCTTAAATTTTTTGTAAAACATATTCAGAGTTAGTTTCATACCCTCCTTTAAGGACTCAACCGTTGTCTTTTCATCAACCATCTCAAGCGCTTTTTCCAGGGTATCAAAAATTTCAATAAAATCCAGCGCCACCTTCATTTTCTCCTCTTGAAGCCTTCTATTAAACTCTCTCTCAAGCCTTTCATGAATTTTTTTTGTCTCAGATCTAAACTCTTCAACCCTTTCCTTAAACCTCTCCTCCACTATCTTCACTCTATCTTCAAGTTGCTTCACATACTTTGGCTTTAAATCAAACTCAAAATCTTTAAGGTCAATATCTCCATCATCCTTTAACCAGAATCTCTTATCTATAACCTTTATTTCCATATCCTTATTTTCCACATCATTTTTATTTTTGGTTTCATCTGCCATATTACCCTCCTTAATCTTCCCAAAAATCAATTTAAATTTTAACCTTTATAAAAAAATTTCCCAAAGGAAATTTCACCCTTTTCTCCCTTTAAATGAATAACAAGTTTGTAAAAGCCTCTGCTGAGATTTGCTATTTTAAACTCCGTTAGAAAAGATGTATAATCTCCTCCTCTTTTCAATAGGGTCTTATTATCTTTATCCTCATATCTGAAAAGGAGTTTACCCCTTGAGGAAAAAATCTCATATATGGGGGAAAAAAATCTGCCTCTTGCTTGAAAATAAAAGAGAATTTTTTCATCTTTATCCACAATGGAAAAAGTTGGTGCCATAAATATTCCATCCTGCCTTATACTAAAATCCTTTAAATTCTTACGGGAAACTTCTTTTAACAATATAAATGTCCCAGAATCTCCACCTTTTACCTCAATTCTTTTTGAAAATAGAAAAAACCTTTCATTTTTTCTGCAAAATAGTTTAAAAAGATATACTCCTCTTGGAAGAAAAAATCTCCCAAGAAATTGATCATTCTCAAGGTTTAAATCAAAATCTTTTACAAAATTACCCATTAAATCTTCAAAAACACCAAAGTAATCATCAAATTTAAACTTCCCAATTTTTCTCAGATATACATAGGAAAAATTTTTACCTCCATCCCCCAGTAAATTGAAATAGAAGAAATAAAAGTTTTTCTCATCAAGTCTCTCGACATTTTTAATAGACCTTACCATAACCTTATCAGATGCCCTTTCTAAAAAAGCCTTCCTCACATCCTCATAGGAAGCAAATTCATCCTTAAAATCCCACATATCGCCATTTTCTCTAATTTTTTGCTGGTTGAAGGTCCCAAAAAGTGCATCAAGTTCTGAGGGGGAATCAATCAACTCATAATTACACCCTCCATTTTTTGCCATAAATAGGAAATTTACTCCAACCCCATATCCAGGAACATATCTATACTGCCAGATCTCAACCGGTATTCCTTTGGGAATGTCAACATGTCTGAAGGGAGAATTTTTAGTTATTCCCATGGGATAGGAAAAAATGAGATGAGGTTTACCAAGTAAAAGGTAAACCTTCCCCCTATCTGTCAAGTATCCAGGTAAAATACAGGAAAAGTTTTCATTTACATAAGCAATCCTTTTTTCATATTCCTCTCTAAACTCATTTTCCCTTGTGGTGGGTGAAGGATCCCTTCTCTTCCAGAAAATCTCTATAAAATTTTCCCTTTCATCAATAGTTTTAAGTTTTTCAAATACACTTCTCTCCTTATCCGTAATTATGGGAGCAACCTCATTAAGCCAACGACCAAATCTTTTGCTATAACTTTCCTCTTCATCTTTTCCACATACAACAGATGAAAAAAGAAACACCATAAGTAAAAAAAATATCGCTGTTAAAATCCTACTCTTATTCATTTTAAAATCTTAAAATAAATCCAGAAAAATATTTTAAAGAGTTCAGAAGGCAACAAAAAGGGACCCTTTTTGACGTAATGTACCTTTCCCAAAATTTCATATCCTTTAATTGGCCCATCAAAATATCTTCCACCGGGCGAAATAAAAAAAAGTTTCCCCTCAATTTTCTTTGAAATATGTGTTATTACATCTTTTCCCTTTAAAAAGGAGACAAGTTCAAAATTCCCCACATCCTTATCACTTACATCCACATATATCTCATCCCCTTCTTTTAAAAAAGGAAGTAAACTCCCCCCAATAAGATTAAGTTTCTTTAGTTTTCCTAATTTTTTCCTCAAAAACATCTTTAAATTTTTTTCCCTTCTTAGAACGCATTCTTTCCGCAACCTTCATAATCATAAGATATCTATCCTGAAATTCCATAACCCTTTCAGGATCAGCCCCCTGATAAAGATCTATACTATCCACACCACCTTCAATTCTATATTCATCATCCATATTTAACCCCAAAATCAATAACCAAATATATAAAATAGTATACCAAAAAACACCCCAAGAAGGAAATTAATGACTTTTATCTTTATGCTGTCTCTAACGCTGAAACTCAAAATGGGAAGAAGTCCATGCCCATCCTGAACAATTGAATTTGCAATTAAGACACTCAATGGAACCATTCCCCTGGAAAACATTGTCAAAATAAGTAAATTGGGACCTGAAATTGGGATAACACCTATTAGAGAAGCCCCCAAAATCAGCAAAATTCCATTTGTATGAATAAATCTTTCAAAGCCCACATTCTTTGAAAAAAATTCAACCACAATAAGGGATCCCAAAAGCCATAAAAAAAGTTTAGGAACATGCTTTAAAAAGATATGTCCATACACATGTTCCTTCAAAAAGTGCTTTATATCAAATTTCTTTCCATGAAATTCATCGTGATGAGGAATAAGGCACTTTTCTTGCAATTTAAAGGAAAATCTTTTGCTTAAAAAATCTGCAAAATAACCTGAAAAAATTCCCACAAAAAACAAAAAAAGCATCAGAAAAATAAATGTATCCAATCTAACCTTTCCATTTATCAAAAATGAGATATACACAAAAGCCTCATCTCCCATAGTGGAAACCATAACTGAAACAACCGCCCCAAAGGAAATAACTCCAGCAATATAGAGGGTATCTATGAAAAAGGTGCCACTGCATCCCGGTAAAATTCCAAAAAAAGAGGACAAAATGTATTGTACTTTTCTCTTCTTTTTAATGTTTTTCTCAATGAAATCACCAAACTTAAGTTCAAAAAATTCAACCACAATCATTAACACAAAAACGAGAAATGTAATAAAAAGCGATTCTTTTAGTATTTCCAGAAATTTTTCCATATCAATTCCCCATCTTCATCTATATAGATTAAAGAAAGAAAAAGTTTGTTTCAAACTTCTAACTTTACCACCTTAAAAGAGGCAAGATCTTTAAAAAAATTGGGATAGGAAATATCCACAAAATTTGCATCTTCAATTATTCCACCATTTTTACTAATGGCCCCTACTATTCCACCCATCATTAAAATTCTATGGTCAAAACTTTTTAGGTAAATACCTTCAAAATCAGAAGGGCCAACTATTTCAAGACTATCTCTATTGATTTTTACCTTTACGCCAAGTTTCCTCAATATCTCATAAATTGCCCTCAATCTATCTGATTCCTTATATTTCAATTCAGAAAGCCCCATTATGACACTTCTCCCTTCTGATTTTGCCATAAGCAAGGATAAAATGGGAATCTCATCTATCATCTGTGGTATCTCATGGGAAAAAACTTTTGTTCCCTTTAAATTTGAATACCACACACTTACATCACCAACAGGACAGGGAAACGCCTCCACAACTTCAATCAAAATTTTAGCCCCCATCCTCTTTAAAACCTTTAGAAATCCGATTCTCCCCCTATCAAGGGTAATATTTTTCACAGTTAGATGGGAGCCCTTTTTTAAAAGTGATAAAGCGATAAAATATGAAGCGGAAGAAATATCACCGGGAATTTTAAGGTATTTAAAACTCCTTAAATTTTCCTTTACTGGAAATATCTCAATTTCCAGATTCTTCTTCTTTATGTTAACCCCCATATTCAAAAGGAGATTTTCTGTATGCTCCCTGGTTAAAAATTTCTCCCTAATAACACTTTTTGAACTTGCAAATAGGGAAGCAAGCAAAATTGCAGATTTCACCTGTGCACTTGGAACTTCCATTTCATATTGAATCCCATTGATTTTTGAACCTGTAAGTTTAACTGGTAGAGTTCCTTCACTGCCTTCAATTGATGCCCCCATCATTTTAAGTGGCTTTATAACTCTCTCCATGGGTCTTTTTGAAAGTGAATCATCTCCAGTAATGAAAATATCCTTCACATGAGATGGAGAAAGAGCTCCCATAAGAAGCCTTGCCGTTGTTCCTGAATTTCCACAAAAGAGGGAATCCCTTTTTAGAGTAAAACTTGAAATACCGTTACTTTCAATTAATAAAAGATTTCCCTCTCTTTTAAACTTAACCCCCAATTTCTCAAATACAGAAATTGTAGATGAAACATCAAGACATTTTGAGTAATTCTCCAAAATGGTTTTTCCGGTAGTTAACGAAGATAAAAATATCCCCCTGTGGGAGATGGATTTGTCACCTCCAGGGAAATATATTCCTTCAACAGGGCTATCCATGGGATAAATTTTTATTCTCTTACTCTTAATTCCTTTAATATCTCTCCCTCCCATTCATACCCCAATTTTTTTCGTGCAGGAGGTGGAAATTTATCCATAACATATGCCGTAAGCAAAGGCAGAGAAACACTTGGTTCAACCCATGCCATGGAAAAGTTGGCATCCCTATCAATTTTACCCCATGATTGTGCCTCACCAAGAGTGGAACTTGAAAGCCCTCCATCGAGGGTAACAGCAGTCGTAACCTGAATGGCATATCTGTGCCCCCTTTCCTGTCCAAAAATATAACTCATTACAACTGAATCATTTATATAATTTTTGGGGACACCACCTGCAACATAAATTGCAGCAGTTGCAGGAGATTTTACAACTATCTGAGTAAGTTCATAGTTATCCTTTATTGAATCAATGTGCATATATTCCCTACCTTCAATCCTTGCCTTATGCCTCCCATGAGTTAGACCTATACCAATTGAGGAATCATTTATTGCAGGAACAAAAATAGGTACCCCATGTTTGTGACACTGATAAACAATTGAGTTTTCATCCTCTAAAAATCCACCTATAAAATCCATGAACTCCCTGCTGGAATATCCACGCGGCTCAAGTTTAGCTGCAATCTCACCACACCACTCATCTGTCTCCCAGAACTTTTCCTCATCAACATAGGTGTCATAAATTCTATCTATAAATAAATCCCTCAAAATGGTGTCATCTGCGTCAGGACTTCCCATATAATGCCTATAACCCCTTGCCTGATAAATGTCCTGATACATAATGGCTCCCGTTGAGACAATTACATCCACATAACCTCCAGCAACAAGTTCCCTTATTACATTTCTCAAACCTGCGGCAATAAGGGGTCCTGCAAGTCCCAGAAAAATTGTTGGTCTATCCTTATCAGAAAGCATCTTTTCAAAAATTTTGGCACACATTCCCAGATTTCTCGCCTGAATAGACATATTTGACATCTGCTCAATAAGTTGGGATGCCTTCATTCCCGGAGAAATCTCTATTGCCTTCACCTCAGTGGATAGAATTTCCATTTTTTTCTTTCTCTCTTCATCATTTAACCTAAGATAGGCCTCTCCATCTTTATCAAATAACATTTCACCCATTTTCCATCCTCCTTAAATTTTCCTGAAGAAACCTAATGATAAAACATTATCAACACATGGTCAAATAATAAAGAAAATTGTGCCTGGCACAGTAGTACAACATTAATTGTGTCAGAAGAAAAGAATCTCCATATCAAAAGAAAGAGGTTAAAATTAACCTCAAAAAAAATTTCTAAAAAGGTGTAAAACACAATGAGTGTATTTAATTTTACATGGGATTCTGAACTTTCCAAGGAAATTTACAATTTTACTGGAAAAGACGTAAAAATACCTTACAAAACATCAGAGAAAAAACAAGGGCAAACGGTTATTACATAAGAATTCCCAGAATCAATCCTTGGAAATGGAGTTAAGAATTCCCTGCATGAGAAATGGGGGAATTGTTGTGAAACCTGATTGGAAAAATTTTTTATCTGGCACCATTTGTTTTCAAAAATTTTTAGAGGCTTTTGAGGGAGGCAAATAGGAAGAAAAAATTAAAAATTTCTCAAAAATAAACTTTTCTGAAAAATATCAACGATTAAAGAAAAATTCTTTTTATCTTCTATAAAGCTTTAGGTGGCATTTGGGGTTGGCATGCAAAAATAAACTCAAAATTGGCAATGATTTAAAACCTTCTGGCAAAAATCAGACAAT
>JAMOQF010000166.1 GCA_027064125.1 Acidobacteriota bacterium | reverse complement strand
AGGTTTTTTTTATTTTTTTTACAACAAAAAACGGGGGTTTAAGATAAAGTGTCAGGCAAAAAATGAAAATAAAAAGGAATAAAGAAGTGCCAGGCAAGATTTTAGATTTGGAATTGAGAAAAGGAAAATGCGTTAGGCTGGAATAATCGAATTCCCCCTATAATCCCCACCATTGGTTTATAGAAAAGAATGAAAAAAATTGAAAATTCAGGAAATTCAGAATTTAGAGTGATTTAGTGTCAGTCAAAAATTTAGGTAACATTTAAGATTGTTTCCTTTACCTTCCTATAAGCCTCCTGAAGGGTATTTAGGGTGAGCAAATAAAAAAGCCTGCTGACAAGATTTAAAAATTTTTCTGGCAAAGATCAAGCAACTAAACAAAACCTCTTCTCCTCATATAAACCTTCTGGATGGTTTTTTGGGGATGGCAAAAAAAATTATTAAATTCTGGAAAAGATAATGTTTCTGGCGGGAATCAATAATTAAGCACATTCCTTTTGCCATTCTATAAACCTTTAGAGGGCATCTGGGAAAGGAAATAAACAGGAACTTGTGAAAAAGGTGTCAGGCAAAATTAAATGTGTTAGACAGAATTTGTTCCTACCCTTCGGGCTACCATAGGTTTATAGGGAGAAAGAAAAGGATTTTTTCTTTTTTGCCTTTTACCTCTCACCATTTGCTATTATAGATTTTTAGAAGTCTTTCAGGGTCGACAGATAAAAGAAAAAATTAGAATATAGCAAGAAGAAAATTTTCAGAGAAAATCAATGATTTATGAAAAATCCCTTTTCCATTTTATAAACTTTCAGGGAAGTGGGAAGGAAGGGGGACAGACCTGAATAAGCGAATAAGAGAAAAAATTTTTAAAAGTGTCAGGCATGATTTAGATTTGAGATTTTGGAATTTGGATTTGAGATTTGGGAAAAATGTCAGGCTTAAACTACTGAAATTATCCAAATTACCCTCACACAATCCCTACCGCTACCGTGGGTTTATAGAAAAGAGAAAAAAAAGAAAAATTTTTTTGTCTGGCACCATTTATTTTCAGAAATCTTTAGATGGCTTTTAGGCTAGGCAAATAAAAAAAATTAAAATTTTGCAGAAATAAAATCCTCTGGAAAAAAGCAACGATTAAGTTCATCCTTTTACTTTTCTATAAACCTTTAAGGGGTTTAGGGTTGGCAAATAAGAAGAAATTAAATTCTTGCAAGGCTTAAAATCCTCTGGCAAAAGCAATGATTAAAGGAAATTTTTTTTATTCTATCAAACCTTCAGGGGGCTTTTAGGGAAGGGCAAGTAGGGAAAGAAACCAAATTCCTGACAAGACTTAAGATTTTTTGGCAAAGATCAAGCAATTAAGCAAAACTTTCTACCCTTCTATAAATCTTCCGGAGGGCATTTGGGGTAGGAATGGGAATGGATGGGGAAAAACGGGGAAAATAAATTGGGACAGACCTGAATTTAACAAAAGACAAAAATTTGAGAAATGAGAAAAAGGGATAAAGGAGAATTGCTGTCAGACAAAATTGAAAGAGTTCCTGTTTCTTAGTTTATTTTTAATAATTCTTTTTTACTGAACAGAAAATTTTTTTAACCCCCAATTTGATTTTTACAAATGGAAATCTTTTTGTTATAATCTCCCCTTTAAATTTGCAAGGTTTTACTTTTAGGAGGAAAAATGCTCAATCTAATTCGCGAGAACAAGGCTAAATTGAAATGGCTTTTATGGCTTGTTATAATAGGTTTAACTGTTGGTATGGTCTTGCTGTTTTCAGCAGCACCACCTTCTGCACCTGGACAGGAACTTGGAAATTTTGTGGCAAAGGTGGATGGAGTTGAAATTTCGCCTGCAGAATTTAGATTTAGATTAAAACTTATTTTAAATAGACTTGGTCCAAATGCCATGTCTGATAAGAAAAAATTGAAAACATATGGACAATATGTTTTAAACAGTCTTGTTAGAACCACTATACTTTCCATTGAGGCTAAGAAATTGGGGTTTACAGTTACTGATAAAGAACTCAGGGATTACATTATTAATAGCCCCCTCTTTAATATGGGGGGAGAATTTGTGGGGGCTAAGGATTATGAGAGAATTTTAAGTTATCTTGGTATTACTCCCGAAGGTTTTGAAAATCTTGTGAGAAAGGAAATACTTGCCCAGAAGTATAACGATTTTATTGAAACTGGTTTTAAAGTTAGTGATAAAGAGGTTAGAAACCTTTTTGAAGAAAATAATAATTCTGCAAAAATAAGATATGTCACTGTCTCTGATCTGGAATATTTCTCAAAGGTGGATATGTCTCCCGAAAAGGTAAAAGCATATTTTGAAAAGCATAAAAATGACTTTAAAATTGATGAAACAAGAGTAGTTAAGTACATCAAACTCTCCACTAAGGATCTTCAAAAAGCACTTGAAAATGAAATAACAGATGATGAGGCAATTGCATATATTAAAAGTCATCCTCAAGAGTATCCTGAGATGATTGGAGCAAAACATATACTCTTTAAAGTTCCTGAAAATGCAACACCTCAAGAGGTTGAGAAGATTAAAAAGAAGGCTGAAAAGGTACTTCAGATGGCAAAAAGTGGAAAGGACTTTTCGGAACTTGCCAAAAAGTATTCTGAGGATCCGGGAAGTGCCAAAAGAGGCGGTGATCTGGGATTTTTTGGCAGGGGGAGAATGGTAAAACCCTTTGAAGATGCAGCATTTTCTCTTAAGGTTGGAGAAATAAGTGATCTCGTTAGAACAAGATATGGATTTCACATAATTAAGGTTACTGCAAAAAAGGATGTTAATAGTTATATTTCTCAGGTTAAGAGAAAGTTGGCAAGGGAAAAGGCAAAGGATCAACTCCAGAGTAAGGCACAGGAAATTTTTAATGAACTTGAAAAGAGTAAAGATATAGATTTGGTGGCCAAAAAATTTAAGTTAAAGGTCGTGATTTCTAAACCCATTAACAGAAAGAATCCAGACTTTAGATTGGGAATGCCAAAGGGATTTATTGATGAATTGTTGTCTATGAAGAGTGTAGGGGAGGTTGGGAATTTGTATGAGGTTTACGATGGATTTTTTGTGTATCAACTATCTAAAATAATAAAACCACATGTCCCAACTTTTGAAGATGTTAAGGCAAAAGTTGAAGGAGCATATAGAAGATATGAGGCTAAGAGGCTTGCAAAAGAAAAATGTATGGAATTTATAAAAAAGGTCACAAAACCTGAGGATTTTGATAAGGTTGCTAAGGATATGAATTTAACGCCCAAGGACTCCTTTGTCTTTAATATAAAAGGACAGGTTTCGATGGATCTTGGTTATGCTTTTAACCTTACCTATGATGTTATGAAGCATAAACTAAATGAAATTGGTGGACCTGTGAGCGTAAAAAATAAAGAGGTTGCATATCTCGTCAAGGAAAGAAATTATCCAGATGAAAGTAAATTTAAAGAAAAAGCAAAGGATTTAAGAGCAAGTCTTGAAAATACAGGAAAAACAGCAATAAGAGAATCTGTAAACAATAAGCTTTACAATGACTATAGAAGAAATAAAAAGATTATTTTGAATGAGAAACTCGTAGAATCAATAATTGGTTAATCTTTTTTTGGGGGGAATCCCCCCCAATCCTTTGAAAAATCAAAATTTAGAACATATTTTTCCTGCTCTATCGTTTCAACTGCTCCGGGTATTTTTTCCCTTAAAAACTTTATTGCTTCTTTTCCCTCAAAGCCTCTATATTTTAAATAGAGTGCAACCATCATTCCAGAACGGCCCCTTCCAGCAGTACAATGAACTACTATCTTTTTATTTTTATTTTTTTCTATTATCTGTATGAATTTAATAACATCCATTTTACTGTGGGGTATATCAAAGTCTTCGATAGGAATATTGTAAAAGGAAAGTTCGTAAAGTGAGTAGAGTTTTTTAAGGGGTTCTTCAGGTCTTAAAGAAATTACGATTTCTATTTCTTCTTTAATAAAGTCAAATATGACAGATTCAGGATTTATGGGATTTATAAAATCTGGGGCAGGGGAAATATATAAATTTTCAAAAATTAAAACCATTATTTCCTTTTTTCATTAAGTCAATGAAATATTTGGCTTCAAACATATTGGAGACAAATTTTCTTGCTGAGATCATTTTCCCACATCCGGTTTCATCTTCTATGCATTCTTTATCAAGCAGCACGTATTTTTTATTTAAAAATGGAATTTTTAAATTTTCACCTAAGTTTAAAAAGTTCATTATATGCTTACCTTTAAGTTGAGGGTAGGTAAGTGAATAAAAGTCATCCTCACTTATTGATGGATCTGATGAAAAAAAGTTTTTTGCCATTACATCCAGATACCTCTTGGTGAGATAGAGTTCCCTTGCATTTATTATGTATGGATTCTCAATTATCAAATAGGTTGCCTTTTCTTTATCTTTATTGTTATAAAAAGTGTTCCCTATCAAGTAATGACCCCTTAAAGAATATATCTTTCCAGATTTCAAAATTGATGGATCCACTGAAGATATGCAGTATTTTCTGAGGTCTACCTTTATGATATATTTTTTAATTTCAGGGTCTTCCTTTACTGCTTTAATTGCCTTTGATTCACTTATTATTATGTTGTTTAACTTATCGTAAATTGTATATACCTTTTCAAAGTGGAAAATTTGGATGCCAATATCAAGGGTGGTTTTCTTTTTTTCAGCAAGTTCAACATCTTCCGGAAGAGGGTTATTCTTTATGAATTGGGTGTTTGAAACTGTTTTTTCAGTGAATCCAGGGTTGTGTAGTGGAGTAAAGGTAAGTGGACGTGTTTTCCCCTTGTCATTTGGAAATAGAATATCATAGAAGAAGGATTCAATTGAAGAAAAGGTTTGAATTATCTTTGTTTTATTTAAAAGAAGAGAGTCATATCTTGTGGGCTTTAAATAATTATAAAATGAATTTATTAATTCTTTGATGGGCTTTTTGTTTAGAATGTCCTTTATTATTGCTCCACTTAATATTAAATAGGGAGAAGAGTACATTTCCCATAATCTTTTATTTATTGTGCCATCTTCAATTTCCTGTTTTTTCCCAAAAAGGGCAATTTTTGTTTTTGGCAATAACTCATGATTTCCGTCACTATTGTCATAAAATACTATTTCATATTTTTCACTGTTTTCAACCATAAAATACCTCTTGGGATGGAGTTAAAATTCCCCTCGCTTTTATTATATTATAGAAATTTTTTTTGTAAACTTTTTCTTGACAACTCCGAAGTAAAATCTTATTATTTTGACTTCAAAAATTGTTCTTTTTCATTTCTGGGAGGTCGTCTAACGGTAGGACGGCGGACTCTGGATCCGTCTATCGGGGTTCGAATCCCTGCCTCCCAGCCAAATTAAATCCTTTAAAACCATAAAGAATAACTTGTTATAATTGCTCATGTGTAGTGAGGTGTAGAAAAAAGTTCTGGTGGAAAAATTTGCTGAGAGATTGAAATAAATAGGGGAAGAGGTATTTCACTATTTTTGTATTGAAATAATAAAACGGAAAGCGGATAAACACCGGATTCACATTCTGTTTTTCTTTCAATCTATAATTATGCTCTAAAGATTTTGTTAACTTTATCAACTAAAATAATTTCAAGGAAATAAAGGAGGGGATAATAAATAAATAATTTTGGGGTAGAAAGTTCTGGTTTCTATTCTTCTTTATGGCAAGAACTTCTCAGGTGAAATTGAAGGATGTAAAGATATATGACCTAAGTTGTATGTTCCCAGTATGCAATACAAGTTCAGATTCCTACCTTACACTTTTTAATTTAGTTTTATTTTATTCAGGTATGTTCCCATTCCTACTCACACTCACCCAATCTTGCCCGACACCTCTTTTTCTTAATATCATTTTCGGGACTGTCCCCGTTTATTCCTTTTAAAAATTACATTCCCATTTTCATCCCATCCCTAAAAACCTTTAATAGGCTTATAAGGAAAAGAAAAAGAGTATTCTCTGTCATTAATTATTGTCAGAAAATTTTTAGTTATTTGCTTTTTAACTTGCCTGATACCTTTTGTTAAATACTTCCCAGTATTTATCAGAATCCAATTCCTACTCTTATTTGGCTATGGCTATCCTTAAAGGATCCCTGACTTTTGGAAAAAATTTTTAAATCCCTGCCAGAATTTAATTTCTTTCTCTTATTTGCCTGTCCCAAATGTTTTCCAAAAGGTTTATAGAAAAGTAAGGGGAATAATTTTAATTGTTAGTCTTTGCCAAAAGATTTTCTTTACCTGCTAAATTTTAATTTATGTACCATATTTCCAGATTTCAGATTTTTACCTGGCACCTTTTTAAAACCTTTTTAAAAGTTTTCTTTCAATCAAGTCTATCCCCTTTCTCAATCTCCATTTTCTCCCCTAAATGCCCTCCTGAAGGTTTATAGAAGGATAAAGGGTAAATTTTAGTTGTTTGTATCTATCAGAAGATTTTATATTTACCAGATTTGAGTTCCTTTTCTTATTTGCCCACCCTAAAAGCCCCCTAAAAAGATTTATAGAAAGAAAAAGAATTTTATTTAATCGTTAATTTCTGCCAGAAAATTTTAAGCCTTGCCAGTTTCAGGTTTTTTCTTTTCCTTGCCTCCTAAATGCCACCTAAATTTTCCCCTAACACTAAATCACTCTAAATTCTGAATTTTCCTGAATTTTCAATTTTTTTCTTTCTTTTCTATAAACCAATTGTGGGTATTGTAGGATGAATTATGCATGACACTTTTTTCATTTGCCCCGAACTCAAATTTTACTTCTCTGAGTTTTAATCCCAATCTTTCTTTTATCTCAAGAATCTTATCTAATACAAAAATAGATTCTGTTTTTACTCTGCCCTGTATAACACAAAGTGGAGATATATCAATACCGTAAAAATTTATTCCCAATAATTGGGCTTCAAGTGCTGTTGTTACGCTTCCCGAAAAAGGTTCAAATACGATATCTCCCTGTTTTAACCCTATAATATTTAACAAGGCTCTAATCATTTGTGGATGAAATTTACCTTTATATAGATATATCCAGTGAGTCAAGTATTGATTTACAGAACGAGTTTGATTTTTTTTTGAATGATATAAAAATAGTCAGTAAATTCCCCCTCGATAGATTTAAAATATGAACCTCTTTTTCTTATTAAATTTTTTATTTCTTCTGATTTATTTAATATTTTAAACTTCCTTAATCCATTTGTTACTTTAAATTCCGCGCCAAAAGATTTTAATTCAAGCTCAGCTAAGGAGAGCTCATATATAAACTGAACATTGTCTAATAAAACTAAATCCTTTTGATTATCCATATTATTTATCTCGTATGCCCCAGAATTGATTTTCTGCTCTTTTAATCATTGTTTCACCCTTTGCTTTTAGTTTCTTTTTATTCATAATACTAATCTCCTTTTAAACTTAATAGCGACATTTCATATAACGGTTGGCGGGTATCTGAAGTCCTGAGCGACAGCGAAGGGTTTGGGCGGAGGCACGAAGTGCCGAAGCCAGATACCCGCTTGTTATATGAAGTGGAGTTTTCCATTAGATTCACCTAAATGGTGGTATATCTACAGGTAACCCTACTCTCATAAAGAATCTCGCAAAAGCTTGGGATAAATGCTCTCTATATGGTGGAAGTAAACGTAGTCTTTTGTCTCTCTTTTTTGCTAATTCCATGAGAAAGTCAAAAGGAACACTATAAACACTACGAAAATCAACGACTAAGAACTCTTTGTTAAATCCATCTATTTCACATTTATTTAACAAATGATAAC
>JAMOQF010000165.1 GCA_027064125.1 Acidobacteriota bacterium | reverse complement strand
CCCTTTTTATTATTGAAATTGACTTTTTTTCATCCTCCTCCCTGAAGTTTTCAAGATAGATTGGTGGACCTGAGGAAAGAAGTACATCGGGTTTAAGTTGAAGTGCCATTTCACACACATTTTCATCCATAAATTGACAGTCACTACAGTAGAGAAATTTTTCTCTACCACATACAAAGCCAACTACTCCAACACCTCCCCTCTCTTTACTCCCTCCATGGGTTAGGACAGAGTAAAAATCAATGGGATAATTTTCACCAATTTCACCTTCAAGTATCTCAAAAGAAACTTCCCTTTTTTTAAATTCCTTTATCAACTTTTTCCCCCTTTGTTTTTGATTGTAGTTCATATTCTCATAGGGACTTTTTAAAAATACCTTCTTACCTGTGTAAATTTTTTCTGCAAAGGAAAATCCTGATACCACATAATCCTTTTTATAAAAAGGTACAAAGTGGTCGTGGTGGTAGTGGGAAATAAAAATAAACTCACAATCTGAAACCTCTTCAAATAGTTTATTTCTTAAAATTCTAAATTTCTCCAATTCCTTCTTATGTGGTGGAAGTCCAAACCTCTTCGGAGAAAGGGCTATTCCGGGGTCTATGGCAATTTTCACACCACCACATTCAAAAATTGTGGCAAGTGATCTAACCCCCATTGAATCTGAGGCAACTATTTTTATTTTCAAGGTTAAATGCCTCCTCCTGATATTAAGTTAAAGCCAATCTCAAAACTTCTAAACGGAGCCACTATCCCCTTCATGCTCTCATATCTTTCATCGAAAACATTTTTAACTTCTATGAAAAAATTCCCCACCTTTAATTCCTTCTTTATGGAAAAATCCACAGGAAAAAATTTTTCCCCGTAACTTTTATTTCCGAAATAAAAAATGGAGTTAATTTTCAACTCTTTATATACCTTTATGGACATCTCAGTTTTAAATTTATCTTTCATATATTCTCTTCCATACTTTAAGAGAAGGAAATCAGCACCGCAAAATTCCTCGTTTATATGACTATAGAAAAAATTCACTGAGAAAAAATCTGAAGAATACCCCATGTTAAATTCCAATCCATATATATTGACAGCGGATACATTCAAAGCCTTCCAAAAACTTCTATTTACATAAATCCAATCAATTAGTCTTCTGTCTCTCCTATAAAAAAGGGAAAACTTATATTTAATTTTTCTGCCAAATTGCAGGGAAAAATTTTCCCCAAGAGAAGTTTCAGGTTTAAGTTGAGGATTTCCATGATTGGAAGGAGAGTTGTAGTATAATTCCACAAAAGAAGGTACCCTGTAGCCACTTTCCACCGAAAGGGAAATTTTTCTATTTTTGCCAAAGTCATAAATTAAAGAAAATCCACCGGTTAATCTATTGTTAAATATTGAAAAGTAGTCATACCTCAGGGCAAAATTTCCCCTGAGATTTCCAATTAAATATGATGAAAGGATCGCTCCCACACCAAAATTTTTGAAGGAATGGCTCTCCATAGTTATACTGTCTAAATAGTGACTCCTAAGGTCAGCCAGAAATCTGAAGGAAATTTTTCCAAAGAGATTCCCTACGTGGGTATATCTTAAAATCACATTTTCAGTTTGATTTTCCGTACTAAAAATTTGAGGATTATCTCTTACCAAAATAAATTCATCATCACATCTGGACAGAGATAAATCAAGTCTATCACCACCTTTTTCCATTGAAAAAAACGAAATATAGTTTTTAATCCTTTCATACGAAGGAAATGAAGCAAAGAAATTGTTTTCGCCTATTTTATAATCCCCAACCATAAACTTTGAATAAAATTTAAAATCGCCATTTTCATAGATATGAAAAAAGTTTCCCTTTTTTACAGTATAATCCCTATCATATATAAATCCATCTCTTCTATTTAATGAAAGGGAAAATAAAATCCCATTTTTTCCCCTTTCATACTCACCACCTGCGGTTATTTTAAAGAGAGAATTACTTCCGGCAGAAAGGGATATGCTACTTCCTTTTTTGGCATCCCTCTTAGTAATTATATTTATCACCCCTCCAATTCCATTTGCCCCAAAAATTGAACCTGAAGGGCCTGGTATCACCTCAATCTTCTCAATTAATTCAGGACTGACAGGAAGGGTTAAATTTAAATGGGCACTGTAGTAATTATAAATTGGAATTCCGTCAATGCAGATCAAAACCTGAGAGAAGGTGCTCCCCCTCATCCTTACATCTCCATAAATTCCAAAACCATTTCTGTCATTTATATCCACTATACCACTTATTTTAAAAATATCCCCAAGGGTCATGCCTTCATACGGTTTTATTTCAATAACATCTCCCACACCAAAGAGTTCAGAAAAGGAAACTGAGGATTCAACAGAGATAGACTCTCCCTTTATTCTATAATCAGAAGAAAGGGGGAAAAATAGAAAAAGAAAGAAAATAAGGTAACAGAAAAAAAAATATCTCCCAGATGTCATACCGATACCAAATTAAATCCCAAGAAAAACCACCGCTTCTTTTGACAAGTTCAAAAGGTATGATGGAAACAGCCCCAGATAAAGCACAAAAAAGGCACACACCAAAACTGAAAACAGTGCAACACCTGAATACCTTACCTCTATTTCTTCACCTTCAATAATAGGTGATTTCATAAACATATAGACTATTACCTTCAAGTAGTAATAAACACTTATTAAACTGGCAAGGATAGCAATTAAAACAAGTCCCATGTGATTTTCCATAAGGGCCGCCCCAAATAGAACAAATTTTCCCACAAATCCTGCAGTCAAGGGAATGCCTGCAAGGGAAAGCAAAAATATTGAAAGGGGGAATGTAAGTTGAGGATATTTAAAACCTATCCCCCTGTAATCATCTATAGTTACAAATTTTTCACCTTTACCCTCAAAAATAGAAATCACACCAAAGGCACCCAAATTCATGAACAGGTAGGCAAAAAGGTAAAAGATAATTCCACTCATCCCCATGACATCCGCTGCAATAATCCCAAGAAGCATATATCCAGCATGAGCAATGGAAGAATATCCAAGCAATCTTTTAACATTTTTCTGAATTATAGCACCCAAATTTCCTATTAACATGGTGAGAATTGCAGAATAAACAAAGAGTTCTCTCCAGAGGGGTAAGGTAAAGGGAAATATCTGAAATACAATCCTCAAAAGGGCAGCATATCCAGCAGCCTTTGGCCCAACGGACATGAAGCCACTCACCACCGTTGGAGCCCCTTCATATACATCTGGAGTCCACACATGAAATGGAGCAAGGGCTATTTTAAATCCAAATCCCACAAGGATCATTCCCATTCCAAGAAAAAGAAGGGGACTGCCAATAAAGCCACTTCCCTTTGAAAGAACATTAGCAATACCCCTGTAGGATAGTGTACCAGTAAATCCATAGAGAAAAGAAATACCGTACAAAAGTATGGCAGATGAGACCCCACCTAAGATAAAGTACTTAAGGGCAGATTCATTGGACTTTAGATTTTTTCTCTTAAAACCTGCGAGAATATATGTGGACATGGATAAAATCTCAAGTCCAATAAATGTCATTATCAAATTGGCAGATATTGCCATTAAATCCATTCCTATAAGCGCAAAGAGTAAGAGTGAAGAAAATTCTCCGGGAAAGAGATCTTCCCTTTCAATATATTTAAAGGCAAAAAGGGATACAAGAAAACCAATAAGCAGAAAAAGTCCCCTTAATAAATTAGAATAAAAATCAAAATATATCATTCCATTAAAAGTAATTAAAGAAGCATCACGGGACAAAAAGAGCAAGTTGGAGATAAAGGCAACCACAATGGCAAAGATGGATATTATTGTGGAGAATACCTTTTCCCTCTTTTTTAAAAAGGGGTCCACACACATTATCAAAAGTGCAAAAGCCCCAAGTATTATTTCAGGTAAAAATGATACATATATTAAACTCTTTGTACTCAATTTTTCACCCTCACATTATTTTCTGTTAATATTTTCTTTTGATAAAGGTTATCACTGCCGTTCTTTGCCCTTTGAACAATATTTACAACCTTTTTCAAACTTGCATCCATGGGTCTGAGAAAAGAACTTGAATAAACGCCAATCCACACCACAAAAATAACCATAAAGGCAAGCATTAAAATTTCCCTTGGAACAAGATCATTCAATTTTTCATTGGCTGGATTCTCAAGTTTTCCAAAATGTACCCTCTGATACATCCAGAGCATATATACAGCAGAAAGTATCATTCCACTTGCAGCAAGTATCGCAAAGGTCTTATTGGCAAAAAATGTTCCCTGAAGGACAAGTATTTCTCCCACAAATCCATTTAATCCCGGAAGACCTATTGAACTTAAAGTAATTATCATAAAAAAGGTGGAATATATTGGCATTTTATGTGCAAGCCCACCAAATTCAGATATCAGTCTCGTATGCCTTCTGTCATAAATCATTCCCACCAACAAGAACAATGCCCCTGTAGAAATTCCGTGATTTACCATCTGAATTGTGGCACCTTCAAAGCCATACAAGTTAAAAGCAAAAATTCCAAGTACTACATACCCCAGATGGCTCACAGAAGAATAGGCAACAAGTTTCTTTAAATCAGGTTGCACCATGGCAACAAGTGCACCATAAATAATTCCTATAACAGCAAGGGTCATGAAAATTGGAGCCATTTTTATGGAAGCCTTTGGGAAAAGGGGTAAACAAAATCTTAAAAAACCATAGGTACCCATCTTAAGTAAAACTCCTGCAAGTATGACAGAACCAGCTGTTGGCGCCTCAACATGGGCATCTGGAAGCCATGTGTGAAATGGGAAAATAGGAACCTTAATGGCAAAAGCAAGTGCAAAGGCTATAAAGAGAAAGAGTTCCACATCAAATGGTAAAACCATTCGACCACTTAAAAGGGCACTTAAAATATCTGGTAGAGAAAAGGTAAAAAATCCAGTCTGAACCCCATGTATGTAAAAAAGATATATTATTCCAACAAGCATGAGCAGTGAGCCCACCATGGTATAAATAAAAAACTTCACAGCTGCATAAATTCTGTTTTCTCCACCCCAAACACCAATTAAAAAGTACATGGGGACAAGCATAATTTCCCAGAAAAGGTAAAACAGCACAAGATCAAGAGAAACAAATACACCTATGATTCCCGATTCAAGCAAAAGCATGAAAATCATATATTCTCTTAAATTCTTTTTTATGGACCAGGACCCTAAAATTGCGATGGGAGTTATAAATGTTGTCAAAAGCACCAGAAAAAGAGATATACCATCAATCCCCACATAGTAATTGATATTAAATTTCTCAAAGGATATCCACTTATGAAATTCCACAAGTTGATAACTGGAAAGAGAAGAATTAAATCTAAAAAGAAGAATGAGGGAAATTACAAATGTAAAAATTGAAAATATAAAGGCAGCAACTTTAATTCCAGTGTCCCTCTTTTTGGGGAAAAGCATCAGGAGAATGGAACCTAAAACCGGAGTAAATATTGTTAAACTTATAACATTACTCATTATATCTACCCTTCTCTACTTTATAAAGTTTATTAAGATGTAATATAATATTCCAATACCACCAAGGGCAATCCATCCAACATAAGATCTGATAAAACCATTTTGAATTTTAGAAACTCCAACACTCAATCCCTCGGTTAGATATGCATATCCATTAACTATTCCATCAATTATTGAAACATCCACAATCTTCCATAAAACATTTGTACTAAACCACTTAATGGGTTGAACCACAAGGAAATTATAAATCTCATCCACATAATACTTATTGAAAATTAACTTATATATCAGGCCAAGATTTTCTTCCTTCTCAGGAGTAACCTCTTTTTTCAAATAGATAATATACGCTATTAAAGCCCCTATTCCAGCAACAAGAATAGAAACAAGAGTTACCAACAATTCATTCCCTGCAGAGTGTCCCTCAACTGCATGAACGATTCCCTTATGGGGCATAAATTTAAAAACAGGCTCAAGAAAGTTTTCAAAAATATTTGGTATTTTTGTCCAACCGGGCATTCCCACAAATCCACCTATTGTGGAAAGAATTGCAAGAACCACTAATACCCCTGTCATACTCTTAGGGGATTCATGCACATGGCTTAATTTATCCTCAGGCAATCTTGTCTTACCATGGAAGGTCAAAAACATCAATCTGAACATATATAAAGCAGTGATGAGCGCTGCTACTGTCCCAAGAATGTAAAAAATCATATGTCCTTTCACAGGTGTTGAATAGGATCTCCATAAAATTTCATCTTTGGAAAAGAAACCAGCAAAAATTGGGATACCTGATATTGCAAGGGTTGCAGCCCACATTGTCCAGCAGGTTATGGGAAGATATTTCTTTAAGCCTCCCATGTTCTGCATATCCTGTTCATGGTGTAAAGCAAGAATTACGCTACCAGAGCCAAGAAATAAAAGAGCCTTAAAGAAGGCGTGGGTCATAAGATGGAAGATACCCGCTGAAAAAGCAAGCACCCCTAAAGCAGTAAACATGTATCCAAGTTGGCTCACCGTTGAATAGGCAAGTACTCTTTTAATATCTCTTTGAAAAATGCCAATGGTTGCTGCAAAAAGCGCCGTTATTGAACCAATTAACCCCACGATAAAAAGAGCGTGGGGAGCCCTTGAATAAATGGCATTTGAACGGGTTATCATATATACACCAGCGGTAACCATGGTGGCAGCATGGATTAACGCAGAAACTGGTGTTGGGCCCTCCATGGCATCTGGCAACCACACATATAGGGGGATCTGTGCACTCTTACCAGTTGCACCTATGAAAAGTAGTACTCCTATTACAGTCAGCACACCCCAACCAGCCTCAACACCATAACCTCTATTAACTATTTCAGAAAATACCTTTTCAAAATCTATGGTTCTAAAGGTAAAGAAAATAAGCATTAGGCCAACCACAAAGCCAAAATCGCCTATTCTATTGACAATAAAAGCCTTTTTACCAGCATCGGAGGCACTTTTTTTATGAAAATAAAATCCTATTAAAAGATAGGAACAAAGTCCTACACCTTCCCATCCAACAAAAAGGAGAAGATAGTTATTGGCAAGAACAAGAATTAACATGGAAAACATGAAGAGATTCAAATAGGCAAAAAATCTGTTATACCCTATATCATTCCACATGTACCCTATACTGTATACGTGAATTAAAAAACCAACGCCAGTCACAACAAGGACCATAACCATAGAAAGGGGATCCAGCAAAAATCCAAAATTTGCGACAAAATCACCTGCTTTAATCCAGGTAAAATAGTTAAAGACCAAACTTTCAACATCCAGGGAAAGGAATTTAAAAAATGTTATAACTGCAAGCAAAAAGGAAATTCCAGTTGTGGTGATGGCTATTCTATGTACTAATTTCTTAGGGAAACTTCTCCCAAAAATTCCATTTAAGAGAAAACCTATAAGAGGCAAAATTGGTATAAAAATTAAGAGGGTCTTCATTTTCTACCTCTAATTCTTCATAATATTAATTTCATCCACATCCAGGCTTTTCTTATTCCTATAAATTAACATAATAAGACCAAGTCCAACAGCAACTTCAACAGCAGCAAGAACCATCACAAAAAAGACATAGATCTGACCATCCACCTGCCCTAATTTATAGGAATATGCTATAAATGACAAATTTACGGCATTTAGCATCAACTCAATAAACATAAAGATAACTATCAAATTTCTCCTCACAAGAACCCCTATGAGCCCAATGGAAAAGAGAACCATACTGAGATAAATAAAAAAATCAGGCGTTATTTTCATCTTCATCACCATCAGTTAAATTTTTTTTACCAAAATAGATGGAACCAATTATCCCCACAAGAATCAAAATGGAAATTACCTCAAAAGGCAAAAGATATATGGTGAATAACCTGTCAGAAAGGGCTTTAATGGAAAAATGGGAACTGTTTATTGCTTCCACCTTTTTTTCACTGCCATAAATTACATACAAAAGCAATCCAAATATAAGACCTATAATAGAAACAAAAAAGGTCCACAACCTGGAAGTAAAGGTATATTTAATTTTTCCAAAGGGATCGAGAAGAGTTATTATGATTAAGAAGAGAACCATAACACTACCGGCATACACTATTAACTGAAGCATTCCTACAAAGGTCGCATACAAATAGATAAACAAAACAGCAATGGAGACCATACACCCAAGAAGTGAAAGAGCAACATTAATCATTTTCTTCTGTATCAACATATTAATGGCAAATAAAACTGATAGAATTGCAAAAATATAAATTAAAATTTCCATATGTAACACCCAAAGAAAATAAACTATATACTAATTATCAATTCCCTTTTGGTCAAGTTATTTTTTATCCGTTTTAGTAAAATTGTAATTAAATTCATTTACGATCTCCAATTTTTGTTCAGGAGAAAAGACTTTTATGAGTTTTCCTTTTTTATCAACGGCAAATGTAATTCCCATACTACCCATTTCCAGCATGAATTTCTTTATTTCAAGAAGTCCTTTTCCCGTGTTTACTGCAGCATTCCCAATATAATCAATTTTTACTGGAATCTCCTTTGCTATTTTAGGGATATAAATATTTATCGTCCTTTTATCTCCTCCTCCATCAACCTCATATTTTTTGTATATCAGCCAATATTGATAAAAAACCGCCTCTTCAAGCAGTCTAAAACTTTTATGTACATTTGCAGTTCTGTTTAAAGTTAATCCTGCCATATAACAGTTATCAACTGCCTTTCCCCCCTTAAAATCCACCTTAATGTAGTTTTTTCTCCCATTTACCGTATAGAAGTCCTCGTAATGAATTGGATTAAACTTTCTATCCATTATCTCCTTTGTCTTATATGTAAAAGCAACATTCCCACCACCCCTGGGAAGTATGACACTCATTATAGAACTTCCCTCATAACCACCGGGGATTTCTTTCAGGGTGTAAACTTCCGATCCCACATATTTTCCGTCAAAATAAATTAACAATTTACCCCTATTTAAAATATTTCCCTTACTGAAAATAAAAACAGGAAGGAAAGACAAAAATAAAAATATTACCGAAATCCTGTATTTAGACATCTATTTCTCCTTTTTTCTCCTTATTTTTAAAAAAAGCACCCCATCCTTATAAGTTGCGTCTATATTATTTTCATCCACATCGGAAAGAAGCCAGTCAAAAACTATTCTGAAACTACCAAAAGTCCTTTCAGCCCTTTGATAAATGAAATCACTTCCAGAAATGTCCCTCACCTTTTCACCTTTAATTTCAAGTTTACTGTCCCTGTAAGAGACATCTATTGCTGAGGCATTTACTCCCGGCAAGTCTATAAAAACATAGTAGTAGTTTTCAGTCTCAAGAACATCACACTCAGGTTTAAAAAGGGAATCCCTGTCTCCAACCATATAATCAACCATAAAATGTAAAAATAGAGGATATTATAAAACAATAAGGGCAAAAAAAAAAGCCAGGATTTTTATCCTGGCTTTCTAAAAATATTGGAAATTAGAAAAATTTTGTATACAGTAAATAAGATTTATTAAAATAAACTAATTTTGCCAGACACCAATCCTCTTTTTCTTGCTTATCTGCTTTTTCTTTCTTGCCTATTTCTCGCCTGACACCTTTTTCCAAATCTATCCTCTCCTGAACAGCATCCAGAAGGTTTATAGGGTTTATAGAAAGGTAGAAGGAATAATACTTATTAGTCTCTGCTAAAAGATTTTAAGCCGTGCCAGAATTTAATCTGTTTTTTTACTTGCCAACCCCAAATACCCCCTAAAGGCTTATAGAGAAGAAAAGGGATTTATTTTAATCATTAATTTCTGCCAGAAAATCGTAAACTCTGCCAGAATTTTATTTTCTTTTATTTGCCTACCCTAAAAGCCATTTAAATTTTTCTTAAATTTTTTGCTTAAATTTTTTACCTGATACTTTTTCGTAAGTTTAGGTATGACCAAATTCCATCTTCTATTTCCTCCTCAGATTCCCCCTAAAGATTTATAGAAGGAAAAAAAATTTTCCCTTTAATCAGTTGATTTTTGCCAAAAAAATATTAACTCTGCCAGAATTTAATATGTTTTCCCATTTGCCTCCCCTAAATACCCCCTTAAAGGTTTATAGGATAAAAAGAGAATTTCCTTTAATCGTTTAATCGTTGCCTTTTGCTAAAAGATTTCATCTTTGCCAGAATTTTATCTGTTCTTCTGTTTGTCCTCCCCAAATGCCTTCTTATGATTTACCAAAAACAAATAGAACAAATAGTGTCAGAAAAGATCCTTTCTTTTTCTCTATAAAATAAACCCATGGTGGGGATTGTGCGAAAGTTATTTCAACCTGACACCTTTAATTTTGATCTTTCTGGCACTTTTTTCAATTTTTGCTATGAAATTTAAAGAGGAAACTGGTGAATAAATATTTCCCTCTTATAATAGAGACAAAAATTCTGAATATATCTCAAAATTTTTTATGAAAAATTTTATTCCTTTACTCTTTACCCTCTTTTTCTTTTTCTTTTTCCTCACCCTCTTCACTTTCTTCCACAACTTCCTCTTTTACTTCCTTTTTCTCTTCCACAACTTCTTCTTTAGACCCCTCTTCAACACTTTCTTTTACCTCAACATCCTCATCAATAACCTTTTCTTCCTCAACAGAGGATTCAACAGTTTCAGTTTCTTTAGTTTTCCATCTAACTTCAGACTCCACCAACTCAATTATAGCCATTTCTGCGGCATCACCCTTTCTCCATCCAAGTTTATAAATCCTTGTGTAACCTCCCGGCCTTTGCATATATTTAGGACCTATTTCATCTACTACCTTATGGGCTATCTTTTTATCTTTTAAATATCCAATTAACCTTCTTCTATCACTTAATGTACCTCTCTTTCCGAGGGTTATTAATTTTTCAGCAATTGGCCTTAATGCCTTGGCTTTGGGGAGGGTAGTTTTAATCCTTCCATATCTAAAAAGCTCGGTAGCAAGATTTCTCATAAGAGCCTTTCTGTGCTCAGTGGTTCTACCAAGTTTTTTCCCACTTACTCTGTGACGCATTTTAACTCTCCTTAAAAATTACTTTTCTTTTTTATTTTACCATTTTGATCCAATTCCATCCCAAAATGTAACCCAAGGGATGAAAGAATATCCTTTATCTCATTAAGTGATTTTTTACCAAAATTCTTGGTTTTTAACATTTCAGCTTCAGTTTTGGTAACAAGATCAGCAATTGTTTGTATATTTGCATTTTTCAGACAATTGGAAGCACGAACACTTAACTCCAATTCACTAACAGGCATCTTCAAATATTCATTCAATTTATTTTCTTCCTCATCAATAATTTCTTCTTCTTCCTCTTCTTCTTCTTCAAAATCAACAAAAATTGCCATATGATCCCTTAAAATTTTGGCAGCCCTTGATATGGCATCCTGTGGTAAAATCGTTCCATTTGTCCAAACTTCAAGAATCAATTTATCATAATCTGTTGATTGACCAACCCTTGCCTGTTCAACTCTAAAATTCACCCTTTTAACTGGAGAATGAACTGAGTCAAGTGGTATAAAACCAAGTGGTGCATCTTCCTCAATGTTGTTTTCAGCCGAAACATATCCCTTCCCAATCTTCACCTTCATCTCCATTTTGAGTTCTGCCCCCTCCTCAAGGGTTGCTATATGGATGTCTTTATCCAATATCTCCACATCCGGATCCAATTTTATATCAGAGGATTTCACCTCACATGGACCCTTCGCCTCAAGGTAGATGTATTTATCGTACTCCACATTAAGTTTTATGGGTATCCTTTTAAGAGCAAGTATTATATCTGTGACATCCTCCCTAACACCCGGTATAGTCGAAAACTCGTGGAGGACTCCTTCAATCATGACTCCTGTTATCGCAGCCCCGGGTATGGAAGACATTAAAATTCTCCTCAAAGAATTCCCTATTGTTGTACCAAATCCCCTTTCAAAAGGCTGCGCATAAAAAAGCCCATAGGTTGGAGAAAGAACTTGAGGGTCATAGTGCAGCCTCTTAGGTTTTTGCATTTTAACAGACATTTATTTTCCTCCACTTTATTTAGAATATAACTCAACTATCAAGTGTTCATTTATGTTTGCATCAATATCATCTCTTACAGGCATCCTGAGTATCTTCCCCTTAAAATTCTCTTTATCAAAACTTATCCATTCGGGGACACCTCTTCCAGTTGAAAGAGTCAGACTATTCTGAACAAAGACATTTTTCCTCATCTTTTCAACCAATTCAATCTCATCTCCCACCTTAACCAAAAAAGAGGGAATATTTACCTTCCTTCCATTAACCCTAATATGCCCATGTAAGACAATTTGCCTTGCCTGGGATCTTGAAGAAGCAAATCCCAATCTATAGACAACATTGTCAAGTCGTCTCTCAAGCAATCTTAACAAATTTTCACCGGTGATCCCTTTTTGCCTTTCAGCCTGTTTGAAGTAATTTTTAAACTGCTTTTCCAGCAATCCATACAATCTTTTTACTTTCTGTTTCTCCCTTAACTGCTGTCCATATCCTATTAACTTTTTTCTTCTCTCCCTTCCATGTTCCCCCGGAGGATATGGTCTTCTCTGAATCGGACAACTATCCTTAAAACATTTTTCACCTTTTAAATATAGTTTAACACCTTCCCTTCTGCATAATTTACATACAGGACCAATATAACGTGCCACTATCTCCTCCTTAATTAAACTCTTCTTTTTTTCTTAGGCCTACACCCATTATGTGGAATAGGCGTAACATCTCTTATACTGAGAATTTTTAACCCAGCAGCATGGAGCGCCCTTATGGCAGATTCTCTACCAAGACCGGGGCCCTTCACCTGCACATGCACTTCCTTCATACCATAATCTTTCATTGCCTTCCCTGCAGCAGCCTGGGCAGCCTGCTGAGCCGCAAAAGGCGTAGATTTCCTGGAACCCTTAAATCCAACTGTACCACCAGAAGCAAACGTGAGGGCATTCCCCTCAAGATCAGTTATGGTGACAATAGTATTGTTAAAAGTTAATTTTAAATGTGCTATTCCTACAGGAATTACCTTTTTTTCTTTTCTCTTCTGTGACTTTTTTCCAGAACCTCTTTTAGCCATTACTCTCTCCTAAAAAATTTATCTTCTCCTTGGACCCTTCCTTGTACGGGCATTGGTCTTGGTCCTTTGCCCTCTCACAGGAAGTCTCTTTTTATGTCTCAGACCGCGATAACAGTTTATCTCCATTAGCCTCTTAATGTTTAAGGAAATTTCCTTCCTCAAATCACCCTCAATTTTACCCGTTTCGGCAATTGCCTTTCTTATTCTCGAGATTTCCTCACCTGTGAGATCCCTTACCTTCTTATCAGGGTCCACCTGTGCAAGATCCAAAATTTTTTTAGATCTTGATTTTCCTATACCAAAAATATAAGTCAACCCAATAAAAACCTTCTTATTGTCAGGTAAATTAACACCTTCTATTCTAGCCAAGATAAACCTCCATTAAATTATCCTTGTCTTTGTTTATGTCTTTTATTTTCACAAATTACTCTGATAACGCCCTTTCTTTTGATAATTTTGCATTTAGGGCAAATCTTCTTAACTGATGCTCTAACTTTCATCACTCAACTCCTCATAATTATTTGTACCTATAAACAATTCTTCCCCTTGAAAGATCGTAAGGAGATATTTCAAGTTTCACCCTATCACCAGGAAGAATCCTAATAAAATTCTTTCTCATTTTTCCAGATACATGTGCCAACACAACATGTTTATTTTCAAGTTCAACTCTAAACATAGCATTTGGCAATGTTTCAATTACTATTCCTTCAACCTCAATTGCACCCTCTTTAGCCATAAACTACACCCTGGTTAAAATTTCTGCTCCATCCTCTTTTATGAGGATGGTATGTTCAAAGTGGGCGGAATACCCACCATCCTTTGTGACTACTGTCCAACCATCTCTCTCAATTTTAACACCATAGCCCTTTTCATTCACCATGGGTTCAATGGCTATGGTCATCCCCTTCATCAACTTTTCACCTCTTCCAGGTTCCCCAAAATTTGGAACCTGGGGATCTTCGTGAAGTTCCCTACCAATCCCATGCCCTACAAAATCTCTCACAACTGAAAATCCATTTTTTTCCACATAATTCTGAATGGCATGGGATATATCCCCTATTCTATTACCAGCCCTTGCCACCTCAATTCCACGGTTCAAGGCATTTCTTGTTACATCAATAAGTTTTTGATGTATTTTCTTAACCTTTCCAATGGGAATTGTTATGGCACCATCACCATAATATCCCTTATAGATAGTTCCAACATCTACACTCAATATATCCCCTTCCTTAAGGGAATAATTCCCAGGAATTCCATGAACAACCTGGTCATTCACTGAAGCACAAATAGTTGCTGGATACCCATAATAACCTTTAAAAGCGGGTTTACATCCTCTTTTTTTAATAAAATCTTCAGCCTTCCTGTCAAGATATTTTGTAGTAACCCCTGGTTTAGCAAGTTCCTTCATCAGTTCCCACACTTCAGCCACCACCCTATTTGCATATCTCATTAATTCAATTTCATCATCGCTTTTCAGTGTTATCATTTTAAGTCCAACTTCTGAACTATTTTTTCAAAGACCACATCTGGATCCATTGAACCATCAACTTTTTTCAAAATCCCCTCACTTTCATAATACTCAATGAGAGGCAATGTATTTTTTTCATATACTTCCAATCTCTTTTTTACCACATCTTCCCTATCGTCATCCCTCTGAACTAGATCCCCACCACATCTATCGCATTTACCTTCCACCCTGGGAGGTGAAAAGTAAACATTGTATATCGCTCCACATTTTAAGCAATTTCTTCTTCCTGTCAACCTTTTTATTAAAATATCCTTATCCACATCTATTAAAAGGGCAACCATTTCCCTGTCATTTCCAACCATATTCTTCAAACTCTCTGCCTGAGAGATATTTCTTGGAAAACCATCAAGCATACAACCTTTCTCACAATCACTTCTGAAAATCCGCTCCTTTACTATTCCGAGAACAATTTCATCAGAAACAAGTTTTCCGGAATCCATTGCAGCTTTAGCCTTAAGTCCAAGTTCTGTACCATTCCTAACTGCTTCCCTCAACATATCTCCGGTGGAAACATGAGGTATTTTAAACTTTTCACTTATTTTTTTTGCCTGAGTTCCCTTTCCAGCCCCCGGAGGTCCCAGTAAAATTATAAGTTTACCAGCCATTATCCTCTGCTCCTTGCCCTTCTCTTCATAAAGCCATCATAGTGTCTCATAATAAGTTGAGATTCAATCTGATTTACTGTATCCATTGCAACACCAACAACAATCAAAAGACTCGTACCACCAAAATAGAAATTAACACCCAATCCCTGGGTAATGAACTCAGGTAAATTATCATGTAGCCAGGGTCCCACAAAGGGCAAAGCCCCAACCTTTATTCCACTTATCATAAAGTCGGGAAGAATTGAAACAAGAACAAGATAAATACTTGCTGCAAATGTAAGTCTTGTCAATATCTTATCTATTAATTCAGCAGTTCTCTGGCCTGGCCTTATACCGGGGATATATCCACCATATTTTCTTATATTATCAGCCACTTCATTTGGATTAAAGATAATCCCAACATAGAAAAATGTAAAGAAAATTATGGAAAGTGAATAGACAAGTAGATAAAGTGGATAACCATGAGAAAGTTGCTGACTCACCTTATCCATCCAGGATGTTCTAATTAGAAATTTCAATGTTTGTGGTATAGCAAGAAGTGAAGCAGCAAAAATAATTGGGATAACTCCACCAGCATTCACCTTTATAGGGAGATAAGTGCTCTGACCACCATACATTTTTCTACCAACAACTCTTTTCCCATACTGAACGGGTATCTTTCTTATTCCTCGCTCCACGAAAACAACAAATCCCACAACAATTACCATTATGGCAAGGAGTGCAAGTACCATAAAAAGAGATCCGCTCTGCACCTTCCTATACATCCACATTACACCCTTTGGCAGTCCCACAACTATACCAGCAAAGATTATGAGGGAAATTCCATTTCCTATACCTCTTTCAGTTATCTGCTCACCAATCCACATAACAAACGCAGTCCCTGTAGTTAAGGTTATCACAGTTAATATTTTAAATCCCCATCCAGGATTTAAAACTATTGGATGATCCGGAAAAGCGGCATTCTGCTGTTCAAGAAAGAAAGCAGTTGCAAGTGATTGAAACAAACTAAGTGCTATTGTCAAATATCTTGTATATTGCGTTATCTTTTTCCTACCCAGTTCTCCCTCTTTTGACAATTTTTCAAGATATGGCCAGACAACCGTCAAAAGTTCTAAAATAATGGCTGCAGTAATATAGGGAGTAATTCCCAGGGCAAAAATACTGAATCTACTTAAATTACCTCCAGTGAAGAGGTTTAAAAATCCCATCAGAGAGCCACCAGCCTGTTTAGAAAAAAATTCCTGAAGAGCCGTGGCATCTATCCCCGGAGTGGGAATCCATGACCCCACTCTGAACACCGCAAGCATAGCAAGCATAAATAAAACACGGTTTCTAAGTTCAGAAACCGCAAATATATTCCTTACAGATGTTAAGATTACATTTCCATTTTCACTCATTAATTACCTCTACACTACCACCTGCATTAATAATTTTTTCCCTTGCAGATTTACTAAACTTATGGGCAGAAACCTTAAAACTTTTAGTTAAATCTCCATCCCCTAAAATTTTAATCCCATCGTAAATTCTCTTTACGAGACCACTATTTACCATTTCTTCAGGAGTGATACTTGCTCCAGACTCAAATCTACCTTCAAGGTCAGAAACATTCACTATTGCATATATTTTCCTAAACTTGTTGTGAAATCCCCTCTTGGGAAGTCTCCTGTAAAGGGGCATCTGTCCACCTTCAAACCCTATCTTACGGGAATAACCAGAACGGGATTTTTGTCCCTTATGCCCTCTGGTTGCCGTCTTCCCATGTCCGGACCCAGGTCCTCTTCCAACTCTTTTTTTGCTGTGAACGGCTTTCTTATTTCTATTTAAATTATGCAGTCCTAAACTCATATCACCCATCCTATTCAATAATTTTTATTAAATGGGGAATTTTGTTGACAACTCCTCTCACCGCTGGAGTGTCTTCCCTCTCTATTACCTGATTCAACTTCCTAAAACCAAGTGTCTTTACCATAATTTTATGTTTCTTAGGAGCACCAATTATGGAACGGTAATACTTTATTTTAATCATTTTTTTATCAGCCATCTTATAACTCCTCCACGCTCTTTCCTCTTTTCATAGCAACATATTCATGAGACTGGAGTCTCAACAGCCCATCCATTGTAGCCTTCACCACATTATGGGGGTTATTTGAACCAAGAGACTTGGTCAATATATCTTGAACACCAGCAGCCTCAAGTATAGCTCTCACTGCACCACCAGCAATAACTCCGGTACCGGGTGATGCTGGCTTTAGCAAAACACGAGCAGAGTCAAATCTGCCTATTATCTGGTGCGGAATGGTAGTTTTATAAAGTGGTACTTTTACCATATTCCTGATGGCTTTTTCTTTAGCCTTTCTTATGGCTATTGGAACTTCTTTTGCTTTTCCCTTACCATATCCAACCCTGCCATTTTGATCTCCCACAACTACAAGGGCACTAAAACTCAAATTCTTTCCACCCTTCACAACCTTCGTTACCCTTTTAATTAAAACTACCCTTTCCATTAATTCTTGAGTTTCAAATTCCTGTTCTTTTCTTCTATTGTTCACCTTTACTCCCTACCTCATTAAAATTTTAATCCTGCCTCCCTGGCAGCCTCTGCCAGAGCCTTAATTCTTCCATGATAAATAAACCCATTCCTGTCAAAGACTACTTCTTTTATTCCCTTTTCAATAGCCTTTTTAGCTATAGTTGCACCCACTATCTTCGCTGCATCTACATTACCACCATACTTTATGCTTCCCTTAAGATCCTTGTCCACAGTTGAAGCAGAACATATGGTAACGCCATTTTTATCATCAATTAACTGCGCATAGATGTGCTTCAGACTTCTGTATACACACAGCCTTGGTCTTTCAGGAGTCCCAAATATTTTTTTTCTTACACTCAAATGTTTTTTTCTTATTCTTTCTCTTCTCGTTAATTTTGCCATTCTTTCTACCCACCATCTAAATTTTATTTTGCACTCTTTTTACCCTGTTTTAATCTTACAATCTCATCGGAATATCTAAGTCCCTTACCTTTATAAGCATCTGGCTTCCTGAGTGCCCTGATGTTTGCTGCAACCTGACCAACAAGTTGTTTATCAATTCCTTCAACAGATATCGTAGCAATATAATCCCTGCCTTTTCCAGCCATTTTTTCCACCTTAAGGGTAATGCCATCTGGTGGCTCAAAAATAACTGGATGAGAATATCCTAGAGCCAATTCAAGATTTTTACCCTTTATCTCAGCCTTATATCCTACACCGATGAGATCCAGTTGCTTCTTATAACCATCCGTGACACCTGTCACCATATTCTGAATCAAACTTCTGGTAAGACCATGCAAAGCCTTCTGAGTTTTAGTATCATTGGACCTCTTCACTACAATTTCACTTTCATTAACTTCCACTGAAATACCGTAAGGAACGGTAAAACTCAAAGAGCCCTTAGGTCCTTTTACCAGAACCTCATTACCTTTTACCTGAACATTAACACCTTTTTTTATAATTATTGGTTTTTTTCCTATTCTTGACATATTTCACACCACTTCATTAAATTTTAATAAACCTTACAAATTACTTCTCCACCCACTCCCAATTCGCGGGCTTTTTTCCCTGTCATAACTCCTCTGGAAGTTGAAATTATTGCTATTCCAAGACCATTTAACACATCGGGAATCTCATCCTTTCCACAATACACCCTTCTACCTGGTTTGCTCACTCTTTCAATTCCCGCAATTACTGGAGTGCCATCTTCCAGATACTTAAGCGCTATATGTACACTCTTTTTGGCTCCATCACTCTTAACAAGAAAATCCTCAATATACCCCTCTTCCTTTAAAATCTCCACAATTGAGACAATCATCTTTGAGCCAGGTATCACAACCAGAGAAAAATTTGCTCTCAATGCATTTCTGATTCTTGTTAAAGCATCTGCTATTGGATCTGTCATGCTCATTTATTCACTCCCAAATAAATATTTTTACCAGCTGGCTTTAGTTATTCCAGGAATATCCCCGGATGAAGCCAGTTCTCTCAAACATATTCTACATAGGCCAAAATCTCTATAATATCCTCTGGGCCTGCCACACCTCTTACATCTATTATACTTCCTTACCTTAAATTTTGGCTTTCTTTGAGCCTTAACTATTAAAGCTTTTCTTGCCACTATTTACCTCTCCTCCTAAAAAATTAATATCTGCTAAAGGGCATCCCCAATAACCTTAAAAGTTCTCTGCCCTCTTCATCAGTTTTTGCAGTTGTAACTATTGTAATATTCATACCTCTTGCCCTATCCACTTTGCCGTAATCAATTTCTGGGAAAACAATCTGATCCTTCAACCCGAGGGTATAGTTTCCCCTGCCGTCAAAAGAACGGGGATTTACACCTTTAAAGTCCCTCACACGTGGAAGGGCAATGTTTATAAGTCTATCCAAAAACTCATACATTTTTTCCCTTCTTAAGGTAACCCTTACAGCTATTGGCATCCCCTTTCTCAATTTAAATTGAGAAATAGGCCTTTTCGCCTTTGCAACAACTGGTTTTTGCCCTGTTATAAGATACATTTCCTCAAAACCGGCATCTATTAGATCTGGATTTCTACTGCCTTCCCCAAGTCCCATATTTATGGAAATTTTTACCAACTTGGGAACTGCCATAATGTTCTTATAATTAAACTTTTTAATTAATTCTGGAACTACTTCCTTTTTATATTTTTCTTTTAATCTGCTCATTTTCACACCTACTTATCAATATTGGCATTACATTTTTTACAAACTCTTACCTTCCTTCCATCTGAAAGAAAGGCATGTCCAATTCTTGTTGGTTCATTACAGGATGGACAGACAACCATCAAATTTGAAACGTGTATTGGAGCTTCTCTTTCAAGAATTCCACCTGCAATACCCTGTTGAGGATTCGCTCTCACATGTTTTGAAACCTTATTTAATCCCTCAACTATTGCCCTCTCTTTCATGGGGAAAACCCTCAAAACTTTTCCAGTTTTTCCCCTATCCTTACCTGATATCACCTTTACAATATCATTCCTTTTAATATGAACTTTTTTCCTCATTTTCACATCCTCACTACAAAACTTCAGGAGCAAGAGAAATTATTTTAGAAAATTTTCTATCCCTTAACTCCCTTGCAACGGGGCCAAAAACACGCGTCCCAACGGGCTCACCCTGATTGTTGATTATAACCGCTGCATTCTCATCAAAACGAATGTATGTTCCATCTCTTCTTCTAACTTCTTTTTTCGTTCTAACAATAACAGCCTTAACCACCTGTCCTTTCTTAACTGTGCCGTCGGGAGATGCCGATTTAACCGTCGCAGAAATAACATCTCCAACAGTAGCTCTGGTCCTTGAAGCCCCATGTTGTGGAGTTATACACATAATTATCTTTGCACCAGAGTTATCTGCCACCTTTAATCTTGTTTGCATTTGAATCATTTTTAATTCTCCCCAATACTTTTTATTTGGCCTTTTCTATTATTTCAGTAACAATCCACCTTTTTCTACGACTAAGGGGTCTACTTTCAACTATTCTTACCCTATCTCCAATATTACATGCATTATTTTCATCGTGAGCCATAAACTTTTTCGTCTTTCTCACAAACTTCTTATACATTGGGTGCAAAAGATATCTGTCAACACGCACCACAACAGTTTTATCCATTTTATCGCTTACAACTATTCCAACTTTTGTGTTTTTATGTTTTTTATCCATAGCCCTCACCATAATTACCTAATTTTTAACTCTTTCTCTCTTAAAACAGTCTTAACTCGGGCAAGATCTTTCCTCTTTTGGCCAAGCAATTTGTAGTTGGTCAACTGCCCGGTAACATGTTGCATCCTGAGTTCAAAAAGTTCTCTATAAAGAGAATTTTCAAGTTCCTTTAACTCATCAATTGTTTTGTCTCTCAAATCAGAAGCCTTTAACATTTCTACTCTCCATATCTCTTAACAAATTTTGTCTTCAAAGGTAGTTTATGAGAAGCAAGTCTAAGTGCTTCCATGGCATCCTCTTCGCTAACTCCCTCAATTTCATAGAGAATCTTACCTGCTCTGACAACAGCAGCCCATCCTTCAAGATTGCCTTTACCCTTACCCATTCTCGTTTCAGCAGGTTTTTTGGTAATTGGCTTATCGGGGAAAATCCTTATCCAGAGTTTTCCACCTCTTTTCACATGCCTTGTGATTGCAATACGAGCAGCCTCTATCTGTCTGTCAGTAATCAAACCACCCTCAAGTGCCTTAAGTCCATAATCTCCAAAGGCAACCTTATTCCCCCTTTGCGCTTTACCTCTAATTCTTCCTTTTTGCTGTTTTCTATGTTTTACTTTTTTAGGCTGAAGCATCTTTATTTCTCCTTAAAAAAAACTCTCATTTTTTTCATTCAAAAATTCTTTTTTAGTTTTATCACCCTTATAAATCCAAACTTTAACACCAATCACACCATAAGTGGTAAAGGCCTCTGCAAACCCATATTCAATATCAGCCTTTAAAGTATGAAGGGGAAGTCTCCCCACAAGATATCTTTCAGATCTCGCGATTTCAACACCATTAAGCCTCCCTGAACACATAACTTTTATACCACCAACCCTCTCTGTCTTCATGGCTGCATCTATTGCCCTCTTCATTGCCCTCCTGAAAGCAGTTCTTTTTTCAAGCTGAAGTGCTATTGCTTCTGCTACAAGTTGAGCCTCAATCTGTGGAAACTTTATCTCAACAACTTTTATATCAACCGGTTTACCAAGAGATTTAGCCAATTCACCCTTTAACTTTTCTATTTCCTTTCCCTTCTTACCTATCAAGATACCGGGTCTTGCTGTATGAACAACAATTTTTATCCTATCGCCCGGTCTCTCTATCTCTATCCTCGAAATACCAGCCTGTTTGAACCTCTTTTTCAAAACCCTTCTAATGTTCAAATCTTCATTCAATTTATGGCTGAAATCATTTTCAGCAAACCATTTTGATTTCCAATCTTTGTTATAACCTAATCTAAAACCTATTGGATGAACTTTCTGTCCCAAAACTAAACCTCCTATTCATATTCAGAAACATAAATTGTTATATGGCAATAATGCCTTCTTTCAAAATATGCCCTACCCATAGGTGCCGGTCTCAATCTTCTTCTCCACTTGGTAGGACCCATATCCACATAAGCCTTTGAAACATAGTAATCATTAAAATCTACTTTGTCAGTTGCTTCATGTTCCACATTGGCCATGGCACTTTTTAAAACCTTTTCCACATCTCTTGCAGCTCTTTTCTTACAGTTCTTCAGAATATAAAGAGCATCAAAAACATTTTTATTTCTTATTAAATCCACTACCAATCTAACCTTTTTGGGAGAACCCTTTAAATATTTACCAACAGCTCTTTTTTCCATTTTCACCCGCCTCTAAATTATTTTTTACCAGCCTTTTTTGCTGTCTTTGAAGTATGCCCCTTAAAATATCTTGTAGGAGCAAACTCTCCCAGCTTATGACCAACCATATTCTCGGCAATATAAACAGGAATAAACTTCCTTCCGTTGTGTACCGCTATGGTCATTCCAACCATATCAGGTATAATAGTTGATCTTCTGGACCAGGTCTTTATGACCTGTTTCTTTTCAAGATCCTTATTTGCCATAACCTTCTTCAGCAAATGTTCATCAACAAATGGTCCCTTTTTAAGCGATCTCGCCATCTTAAAATTCCTCCAATTTACTTACGCCTTCTTATAATAAACTTAGATGTAACCTTATTCTTTCTCGTCTTATATCCCTTAGTTGGCACACCCCATGGAGTAACAGGATGCCTACCACCACTTGTCTTACCTTCACCTCCACCATGTGGGTGATCAATTGGGTTCATGGCAACACCCCTCACATGGGGTCTTCTACCAAGCCATCTCTTTCTACCCGCCTTCCCCAGATTGATATTTCCATGGTCACTATTTCCAACCTGTCCTATAGTGGCTCTACACTCAAGAAGTATTTTTCTCAACTCACCGCTTGGCATCCTAACAACACCATACTTCCCCTCTTTAGCAAGTAACTGGGCTGATGTTCCAGCACTTCTAACAAGTTGTCCCCCTTTTCCGGGTCTCAACTCTATGTTATGTATAATGGTACCAACCGGCATATTCTTCAAGGGCATACAATTTCCGACCTGAATATCAACATTCTCACCGCTTTCTACCATATCTCCAACCTTCAATCCCTCTGGAGCCAGAATATAGGATTTAGCACCATTTAAATAGTGGAGCCTCGCTATATTTGCCGTCCTATTGGGGTCATATTCTATTGCAACAACCTTAGCGGGAACATCATCCATTCTTCTTTTAAAATCAATTATTCTATACTTTCTCTTATTTCCACCACCCCTGAACCTTATGGTTATTCTACCAACATTATTTCTACCACCCGACTTCTTCTTTCCCTTAAGAAGTTTCTTCAAGGGCTCAATATCCGTTAACTCATCAAAAGTTAATGTAGATAAAAACCTTCTTCCTGGTGTTACTGGTTTATGTAATTTAACTCCCATTTCTTCCCTACCTTAATTAAATATTTTCAAAATATTCTATTTTCTTTTCACCTTCTCTTAACTTAACATATGCCTTTTTATATCCTGCCTTCTTTCCTTCAAATCTTCCATATCTTCTTGGTTTAGGATGCACATTCACAACCCTGACTTTATCAACCTTGACATCAAAAGCCCTTTCAACTGCTTCCGCTATTTCTTTCTTATTTGCTCTTTTATCCACAACAAAAGTATAGTAATTGCTCTCATCTTTCAAATCTACTGCCTTCTCAGTAAGTAGAGGCCTGATTAAAATTTTATAGAAATTCTTCATTTGCTAAGTACCTCCTGAACCTTCTCAATTGCCTTCAACGAAAACATAATATTATTGTGATGTACCACATCATAAATATTCAATCCATCAACTTCTACAAATTTGACACCTGGTATGTTTCTCGTTGAAAGATACAGGTTGTTATTCAATCCATCATCAATTACAAGCAATTTTCTATCTATTCCAAAATTCTTCATCACATTAACAAATTCCTTCGTCTTATGAGATTCAAAAGTCAATGAATCAACCACAAAAAGTTCATTATTTCTCAATCTTTCAGAAAGAGCACACCTCATGGCAGCCCTTTTCTTCTTTTTAGGAAAGGTGTAAGCATAACTCCTTGGCTTTGGACCAAAAACTGTTCCACCATGTCTCCAGAGTGGAGATCTTCTATCACCAGCCCTTGCTCTTCCTGTTCCCTTTTGTCTCCAGGGTTTACGAGTGCTACCTTTTACATCACCTCTTGTTTTGGTGCTGTGGGTACCTGCCCTTTTACACGCTAAAAAATGCTTTATTGCTTCCCATATCAATGTCTCATTTAATTCAACCCCAAAAACTTCAGGCTTTAATTCTGTCTTTCCAACTGTTTCATTCTTTAAATTTTTCACATCTATAGTAAGCATATCTTTTCTCCACTATTTTTTTACTTCTTTTTTCTCACAAAAACATAACTTCCACTATAACCGGGAACTGCTCCCTTCAAAAGGACAACATTTCTATCAGGATACATTCCGACAACTTCAAGATTTTTAACAGTTACTTTCTCATCTCCCATGTGCCCTGGCATTCTCTTTCCCTTTATAACCCTTGAAGGGTAAGCAGAGGCACCTATAGAGCCAGGAGCCCTATGAAACATGGAACCATGAGTGGCCCTACCACCGTGAAAACCATGTCTCTTCATAACCCCTTGAAAACCTTTTCCCTTGCTTCTTCCGGTAACATCTACCTTCTCGTTGATCTGAAAAATTTTATCAAAGGTTATTTTTTCTCCCAGCTTTATATCATTTAAACTAACAAGAGGTTTAAATTCCTTCAAAATTTTAACAGGAGCAACCCCTGCCTTCTTAAAATGCCCCATCATTGGTTTGGTCACTTTTTTAACTTTTTTATTTTCTTCCAAAAAACCAACCTGCACGGCTTCATAGCCATCCTTCTCAACAGTCCTCTTTTGCACCACTACACATGGCCCCAATTTTATTGCAGTTACAGGTATAACCTTTCCATCCTTATCAAATATTTGAGTCATTCCTATTTTTTTTCCAATTAATCCTTCAATCATTTGTCACTCCACAAATAAAAATTATTAATTCTCTCCTCCAATTGACTTAATTTCAACATCTATCGATGAAGGCAAGTTCATCTTCATCAGACTTTCAACGGCTTCCTTCGTAGGTTCAAGAATATCGATTAACCTTTTATGAATCTTAATCTCAAACTGCTCCCTTGAATCTTTATTGACGTGAGGGGACCTTATAACAGTATAACGTCTTGTCTCTGTGGGAAGGGGCACAGGACCGGAGATATAACCTTCACTCTTTCGCACCGTTTCCACTATCGCCCTCACAGACAAATCAAGCAACCTTGCATCAAAGGCTTTAAGCCTTATCCTGATAATTTCATCACTCATAGCCTCACACCTTCATATTTTTTTATTTTTTACCTAATCTCAGATGGCATTGGAACCTGTGCTGGCAGGTTCTTACCACCTGAATAAAGGTAGAAGGGAGATTATACAGATAAAATTTAATAAATCAAGTATTTTTTTTAAAAATCTCTACTTTTTGCCTAAAATTTCTTCCTTCACACTTTCTGGAACCTCCTCATACTTTGAAAAATGCATTGTATAGGAGGCCCTTCCTTGAGTAAGGGATCTCAAATCTGTGGCATAACCAAACATCTCACCAAGTGGAACACTGGCTGAAATAACCTGGGTGTGTATTCTATGTTCTATATTTTCAATTCTTCCCCTTCTTGAATTAATACTGCCAAGTACATCCCCCAGATACTCCTCTGGTGTTACCACTTCAACCTTCATTATTGGCTCAAGAAGTACTGGTTTGGCCTTTCTTACTGCCTCTTTAAAAGCCATAGAAGCAGCTATTTTAAAAGACATTTCTGATGAATCAACTTCATGGTAGGA
The DNA here is from genome assembly GCA_027064125.1 of Acidobacteriota bacterium. Lineage (GTDB taxonomy): Bacteria > Acidobacteriota > JAAYUB01 > JAAYUB01 > JAMOQF01 > JAMOQF01. Next base: position 8,452 of record JAMOQF010000165.1, on the reverse strand, counting down.
TCCATCATATAACTCCACCTTCACATCCACAACCTCGAAACCAGCAATAACCCCCATCTCCATGGCTTCTTTAATTCCAGCCTCAACAGCAGGGATATATTCCTTTGGAATGGCTCCTCCAACAATACTATTTACAAATAAAAGTCCTTCCCCACTTTCAGCCGGCTCAATTTTTATCTTTACATGTCCATACTGTCCATGACCACCAGTTTGCTTTACGAATTTTCCTTCCGCTTCCGCAGAAGTTGTTATGGTTTCTTTATAGGCTACCTGCGGTTTTCCAACATTAACTTCCACATTAAATTCCCTTTTTAATCTGTCAACTATTATCTCAAGATGCAATTCCCCCATCCCAGAGATAATTGTCTGACCCGTCTCTTCATCTGTTCTAACTTTAAAGGTGGGATCTTCCGCTGAAAGTTTCGAAAGGGCATTCCCCAACTTTTCAAGATCAGATTGAGTTTTAGGCTCCACAGCAACTGAAATAACAGGTGCAGGAAATTCAAGACTCTCAAGTACTATAGGAGCATTTTTATCACAAATGGTATCACCTGTAGAAACGGATTTCAATCCAACAGCCGCTGCAATATCGCCAGCCCAAACCTCCTTTATTTCCTCTCTCTTATTGGCGTGCATCTTTAAAAGCCTTCCAATTCTCTCATTTTTTCCCTTTGTGGAATTAAATACAGTGGAACCACTTTCAAGATGGCCTGAATATACCCTCAAAAAACTGAGAGTCCCTACATAGGGATCTGTCATAATCTTAAAAACCAGAGCGGAAAAGGGCTCATCATCACTCGACTTTCTCTCAATTAAATTACCACCCAGATCTTTACCCTTTACAGGAGGAATATCAACCGGAGATGGAAGGAAATCAACTACAGCATCCAGAAGTTGTTGAACCCCTTTATTTTTAAAGGCGGATCCACACAAAACAGGTGTAAATTTCAGATTTATTGTTCCCTTTCTAATACAGGATTTTATCTCTTTTTCACCTATCTCTTCTCCTTCAAGATACTTTTCAAGGACATTGTCATCCATCTCAACTATTGAGTCAAGCATTCTTTCCCTAAAACTAATGGCCTCATCAAGATATTTCTCAGGGATTTCTATTTCCTCATACTCAGCCCCAAGGGTATCGTCTTTATAAACGTATGCCTTCATCTTTATGAGATCAATGACTCCTTTGAACTCATCTTCCTTCCCAAGAGGCAATTGAATAGCAACCGGTACAGTAGCAAGTCTGCTTTTCATCATTGCAAGACAATTTATAAAGTCAGCACCCGATCTATCCATTTTATTTACAAAGGCTATTCTTGGAACTCTATATTTATCTGCCTGCCTCCAGACAGTTTCAGATTGGGGCTCAACCCCACCAACGGCACAAAAAACAGCCACAGCACCATCCAAAACCCTGAGGGACCTTTCAACTTCTGCAGTGAAATCCACATGTCCAGGAGTATCTATTATATTTATTCTGTGCTTTTTCCAAAAGCACGTGGTGGCTGCAGAAGTTATTGTAATACCTCTTTCCTGCTCCTGCTCCATCCAATCCATAGTGGCAGTTCCTTCATGAACTTCACCTATTCTATGGGTTATACCGGTATAATAGAGTATTCTCTCTGTAGTTGTTGTCTTCCCGGCGTCAATATGTGCCATAATTCCAATATTTCTTGTCTTTTCTAAAGGTATCTTTCTTCCCACTTTAAACTCCTTTTAACAAAAAAAAGGCCACAGCAAAAAACTGCGACCTTAAAATTTTCTAAGTATTTGCTTTTACTGGAGAAAATTACCACCTAAAATGGGCAAAAGCCTTGTTTGCTTCTGCCATTCTGTGGGTGTCTTCTTTCTTCTTAATGGATGCCCCCCTTCCGTTAAAGGCATCTATTAACTCGGCTGCCAATCTCTCCTTCATTGTCTTTTCGCCACGCTCTCTGGCAAAATTTATTATCCACCTTATGGCAAGAGCCTGAGCCCTACGAGGTGCAACCTCTACAGGGACCTGATAGTTCGCACCACCAATCCTCCTTGATTTCACTTCCTGCTGAGGCTTTACATTTTCAACAGCAGTTCTAAAGACCTTCAAGGGATCCATCTTTGTCTTTTCTTTAATTATTTCCATGGCTGAATAAAATATTTTTTCAGATACTGTTTTTTTGCCATCCCACATCATACAATTTATAAACTTTGTAACAAGTTCACTGCTGTATATTGGATCTGGCAGTACGGTTCTTTTTTTAGCCTGTCTTCTTCTTGGCATTTATACACCCCTCAAATTTTATTTATTTATTTCTCTCAGTTCCATATTTGGATCTCGAATTTCTTCTATTCTCAACACCTTGAGCATCAAGAGCCCCACGAATTACATGATATCTGACCCCTGGCAAATCCTTAACACGGCCACCCCTTATCAACACAACAGAGTGCTCCTGCAAATTATGTCCTTCTCCAGGAATATATGTGGTAACCTCAATTCCATTTGTCAATCTAACACGGGCAACTTTTCTAAGAGCCGAATTGGGCTTTTTGGGAGTTGCGGTATAAACCCTTGTGCAAACTCCTCTTTTCTGTGGACAACCCTTAAGCGCTGGACTCTTGGTCTTCTTAAGAACTTTTTTCCTTCCCAATCTAACTAACTGATTTATTGTAGGCACTACTTCACCTCTCCTAAAAAAATTACAAAATAAAGGTGAACTTATACCAAAAGAGAAAAAAAATGTCAAGGATATAATTAAATTGAAAATAAATTGAAGAAAAGAGGGGGCAGTGTAGCAAAAATCAACCCACTGATCAAATTCAAAAAAATAATTATCTTCAAATCCTTTATCTTTTTAACTATTGCAATCAGATTGGATAATATCCCAATTCCAGTAAACACCACTGCAAAATATATGTAAAATCCAAGACGTTCATAAAAGAAAAAACCATAAATTGTGGAAAAAATAGGTCCCAGAACAAAAGATGAAACAAGAAAAATCAAAAAAACAACAACAACCTTTGCAACCTTTCTGGGCTCGGGCTTTACTTTTCTTATGGAGATCAGAAAGAAAAAAGAGATAAAAATGGAAAAAACTAAACCAGATAAAAGACCAGAAAAAAATATGACATAAAACTTTCCCATTACTAACTTCATTATCCTGCTATCCTTTCATAAACAAGCGCAAAAAATTCATGAAATATTAATTTTAAATATCTGAAGAAATTGCACTTCTCAATCTCACCATTTTTTTCAATGTGTGAAAAATATATTTTAACATTCATTTTTCTTTTTTTTAACAATCTGTTAAAGATTTCTTTACATCTTATCTCATGGTAGGGTGAAGTTACTATTAAAACCTTTTCATATCCATTTTTCTCTATTAAATCCAGAATCATCAAAATATCCCCTTGAGTTCCTGTAATGGATTTATGTCTTTTATGGTAGTTTATTATATCCTCCCTTTTCACACCCCTTTCGAGCATATACTCATTTGCTATTTTTTGCTCTCCTCTATAACCTGCGAGAAAAATTTTTTTCCCATAGCCGTTTTTTAGTAAATAAATTCCCCTATTTAATCTCTCAATTGAAGCTCTGCCAAGCCTAAATTTACCTTTCCCAACTGTCCCACCACCCATAATGGCAATTAAATCAACACTTTTTGGAACATTACTCTTCACCTTCAAGAAGGAAATAACAAAGGATCTATCAAAAATAATAAATAGGGAAAACAATAAAAAAATCAAAAAAATTTTTTTTACAACCATATGATTTTCTCTGGTGGGGGAAAAATCCCCCACCAAAGGAAAATTAATAAATAACTACTTTCCCAGAGAAATATAGGTAGGAACAGCACTTATGAAGTTAAGTGCGTTATCACCAAACAGTTCAAAGGCAAAAACGGGTTTATCGCTTACTATATGGATATATCCACTTGACTGATCTGGTAAGTCTAAAAGATTTGGAAGTCCTCTCAACATATTGATTAACTTCACATTTGAATCAACGGCAATATTTCCGGTTTCACCCAATTTAGTACCATCTGAAGAATACACCATTATATTGACATTTGCTGTGGAGTCATTGGGATTTACTATTGCAAGTCCAGTCCAATAGTCAACACCACCTATTGTACCATTTGCCACCTGTAGGAAGTAAATATCACTTATTGGAGTGCCAAGAAGGGGTAGTGTAGCCCTGTAGTGATCATCCACAGGATTGCCAAATTCAAGCGCCCCAAGTAGAGCCTGATCGGAATCAACTTCAACCCATCCAAGGGATTTTTCTCCGGTTGTATCAAGTCCCAAATCAGCATCTTTCAATATTTTAATTCCATTTGCAGGTATAGTATACGTTATTGGATCTGCAGCAGTTCCATCCTCCTGATGGAATATCACATTCACTGTTGCCTCTGAATCAGCTGTATTCACCAAAAATACCTGGGTATAGTAGGTATTCTCCCAGTAAACGGCTTGTGGTGCATATAATTTAGTACCTGAAAATGTTCTGGGCATTCCATCAACAGAACTGATTGATTTATTTCCATCCTTAATTAAGGCATTGGCTATAACATTGCCAGTAGAAGTTATTTCTACATATCCATCAAAATCAGAACTAAAAAGATCTGACAATTCTCCACTGTAAGAACCATTCGCCACCACTGTAACCGTTGTCTCTCCCTCACTTCCATTTTCCGAATATCCCTTGAAAGTAACATCCACGTCTGAACCTGAAAGATTTGTAACATAAATGGTTGTTGAGAAATCTCCTGTTCCTTTAACTTCTGGAATTATCAAATCGGTAAAGCCACCACCAAATCCAAGAGAACCATCCAATCCAGTGAGGGCTCCACTTGAAAAATCCTCACTCAAGAAAAAGCTCATGAGACCACTTACACTACTTTCAGCCTTTATCCATCCAATACTACCACTTTCTATATTTGAAAAGATGGCAGGTATCTCATAAGCCATTTGACTATGTTTTGGTAAAGAAATTATTGAAGATGTTGCAAGTTCTGTTCCATCCTGCTTATAAGCAGTAAACCTAACTAAAGCATCACTATCGCCTGGATTAACAAATCCATATCCTACATTCTTTTCACCCGAAGTGTAGTGCATAAATGGAAAGTAGATTGTCTCAGCAGGAATAAACGATGTTACTGGTTTAAATACAAGTTGTGAATTTGAAAGATCAAAATCATCAGTATCACTAAAAGCCTCAAAGATTGGACCTGAAATTGGGATGTCAATTGTCCCATTATAAGATGAAAGATCAACTTCAGTGCCAGAAGTTAAACCTCCTGGTGAAAGTCCCACAACACCTTTCCAATTATCCCCATTTTCATCCTGTTGATATTCTGTCATGGTACATTCACCATAATCAAAAATGATGGTACCATCGTTTTTTAAGGTAACGGCAAAGGTATGTGTTCCAGTTGGTCCCATTCTTGCCCACTGAGGCAGACCATTCCAGGAGACCTTTACATAGTCATTTCCTGTTTCCATTGTAATCTGATTTGCATTTCCTTTTTGCTTTGCAAGGTCAGTGTATAAAGGAGCAATTCTGGGTTCAAAGTTAAGCAAAGCACCTGGAGACCTTAACTGATATTCATATCCCGCTCTGAAGGTTATATTTCCATCACTATTTACCCACATACCCGTATAATTGGTGCCATAAAATGGAAAGGTAAAACCTTCTGGAAAATCAATATGGATGGAGTCATCGTCGTCAAGACCTGCAAGGTTCGATGGGGTAACACCTTTTGTAAAGGTAAAGGTATTTGATTCCACAATATCACTTACATTTCCAAGGCTGTCTTCAAGATAAGCATACGCCTGAACCGTCTCTCCAACATTTGATGCAAAATATGAAAAGGCATAGATCTGCCATGCATCATCACCTTCCGCAGTGGTTTGAGGTGAAATATCTGAAATGGGAATTACAAAGGGAATGGTCCCAATATCCTCTCCATTGACTCTAAAATATACATAGAGATTCTTAATGTCAAGGTTAGGATCGTTATAGTGATAACCAATCAAAGTAGAAACATATGTGGGATACTGTGTTCCCTGAACACTATATATGTCACCTTCGGCTATCTGCAAGTTGGACAATATGGGGGCAATACTTGGCATCTGAACTCTCAGGGTAAATTCCCTGGTAAAAGTCTGAGAACCTGCTGTTATTGTCATTGTAAAGTGTAAATCTGATCCCTGCTCTGCTGAAGGATCAAGATCAAACTTAAATACTGATGGAGGGGTAACCTTTTCCCCAGCTCCAACATCCCCATAGTAAACATTGTTTGACTGAAAACTTACCTTATCACTATCCGATGTCAATGTGGCAGAAACCCCTGTGGCATCAACTGTTGAATTGTTTGTGATGGAAATCTTTAAATTTATTGTCTCACCCGGATCAATATTTCCATCGCCATTCCCATTTGTGTCATTTACTTCTATGCTATCAATATTTAACTGAAGGACATCGCCAACTGATACATTTCCAGTAACCACAAGTGCATATCCCTGTTTGTAGTCATTTTTATACCCAGGGATATTTGTTCCCTTTACTCTCAAGGTATAAGTCCCAATCTGGGGATTTCTAATTAAAATTCCCTCAACATTATTTAAAGTATCCGTTCCTGCTGGATTGGGAGCAGACTCCTTTAAATCACCGCTTGTCTGGTCATTCCACTGATTTCCCCTGTATATCGTTCCATCGGGAGCCACAAGTTCAAGATCCAGATCATTTATAAGTGCCTTTGCAGCATGGGGGGATGCTGGAGGATCTGACCACACAAGGGTTATTTTTAGCGGTTCAGCATCCTTTCCGCTAATAGCAAAGGAATATTCTCTTATCATTCCAGTTGAGAGACCATCACTATTTCTATAATCCCAGCAGAGAAGTTTCCTCGCATCTCCATCAAAATAGAGTGCATCATCCAGGGTAATCTTTCCCCAACCCTGTCCATTACTTGGAGCATCCTCTTTTGTATTAATTCCGCCACCAGTATTTATTCCCGTCATATTTCTACATGAGTTAATCATCACAGCCTTAACAAGTGCTGCTGAAGGATTAAATTTATCCTGATCATTCGCTGCACCTGATGGATAAAAGCCTTCATCAAAGTAATTTCTCACAAGGGCTGCAAGTCCAGCAGCAGTTGGACAAGCCATACTTGTTCCACTCATTGTCCAGGTTCCACAATTGTACATGGAATTTGAGCCCCTTGCTGAAACAATATATTCACCGGGGGCACAAACATCTGGTTTTATTCTACCATCAACAGCGGGTCCCTTACTTGAAAAGGAAGCAAGATCCATGGCTCCGGTGGAACCATTTTTGGTGGCTCCAACAATAAGGGCATTTTTGGCATTTCCCTCATAGTCAAGAGAATTCCCGGAAGGACCATCATTACCTGATGCAAAACAGATTAAAAAGTCTTCATTCTGATATGTAAAGAGATCTATGGATGAACATCCCAGATCATAATATCCACCATTAGGAGATCCCCAACTGTTGGAGGCAATTCTTGCACCGGCATCATATTCCTGCTGCCACAAATCAGCATAAGGATATGGAAGATACAAATAGGGGGTATCTGAAGCGCCGGCATCCTCCATGATTATTTTTGCAAGAGGAGCCATCCCATCACCCGTGTCATGCCCGGGATCTGTTGTTGAAGCAAGATGGGAATAATTATCACCTCCCACAGAACCACAGACATGGGTTCCATGAAATTCGTGGGTTGAATGATCCCAGGGCTCTGCCCCTGGCAGTACATTGTAAGCCACAACCTTTCTCTGATCTGTATCCACAACCAGAGCATCAGGAGGCTCTACAGCCTGTGTATCAATCCTATCCCCATTTGGGGTATCTATAAAGGCACACTCATCTTCATCAAGACCACTGTCTGCAACAGCAACTATTTCCCCCTGCCCCATGATTCCATGGTCAAAAACAGGGGTAGACTCTGTAGTAATATCTCCACTTTGACATGCCCAGATGGAGTTGTCATTCATGAGATAATCCCTGTGATATACTTCAAGATAACTCACATCTTCAAGATTAGCAGTAAAATCTATGAGGTTTTTCACATTTTTATAGGAAATCTTTATAATAAAAGTACTTCCATCTTCTGAAATCCTATAACCGAGTGAAGGATCATTTGAAAAATTTTCAACTATATCATTTAAAACCTCTGAAACATTTCCTCCATTAAAAAGGGCAACAACTATTTCAGGCACCTCTGTCTCAAAGGGATCTTCTCTGGTCTTGACATACTTTGCAAGATCTGGAGAAAGTTTAAATCCTGGTTGAAAATCCCCAACCCATCTTACCTTTTCTAAATTTTTTATCTTCTTTAAAAATGTAGAATCCACTTCAATCAAAAGGGCATTATTGGGGATGTACTCAATAATTTTTGCTCCAAGAGATTTTAAACTGATCTTGTCGTAAAGAGTAACTTTTTCCTTA
>JAMOQF010000164.1 GCA_027064125.1 Acidobacteriota bacterium | reverse complement strand
TAATTTTATTTGAGATTTCAATAGCCTTTTCCAGATTTTCCTTAGCCTCTTTTTTCGTTTTTTCCGCAAATTCTTTATCTTCAATGGATTGAAGGTTTATAAGTACATTGTAATAGGCTCCATAGGCACATGTTTCACCGGTGAGTCCTGCAACCCCTGCATCACTCAGTGAGTTTACATTTCCCTCCTTTGCCACCGATAGAGCAAGTTCAAGTGCTTCCACACTTTTTTTCAGGACATTTAAGGGTACAAGAGTTGCCTCTTTTGTGTATTCTTCTATTTTTTCCTTTCTGAATTTTTTATCCTCTTCACTTTTCTTGGGTAGCCTGAATGCTTCCATTACTTTATTAAAGGCGTCTGTGTCTCTGTCAATTTCCCTTAAAAATTCATCCTTTAATTTTTGTGCCTTTTCTCCAAGTTCTATCATGTGTTCCCTTACATTTTCATATCCTTTTTTTGAAAAGGTAAGTGCCGCCACCATACTCGTAAGGCTTGCTGAGAGACTGCCTGAAAGAGCGGCAACAGAACCCCCACCTGGTGCCGGGGAATCGATTGAGAGTTCATCGTTAAAATCCTTGATGTTCATGTCTATGAGTCTTTCTTTATTTTCAAGTTTTTCAAGTTTGTATTCAATTATCTTTTCTTCTGGATCAAATGGTACTATATCACTTAACCCCAGGGATCTTATTGCTATGTGTACCAGTTCCTTTTCTGGTACCCCTGTGTTTCCACCCTGTTTCCTGAGATAATGTCTACCTGCCATTAACATTGCCTCAAGTGGAATTAATCCCACAAGTTCACTTCCAGTTACTCTTAGCCCCATTTCTTCTGCTTCTTTGCACACCTCGTCAAATACGATATGAGGTGGGGTGATTTTGTAATTTGTAAAATTCATTGAAAGTTGGGCACATCCATATTCTTCAATATACCATCCTATAGCCCTTAGTTCTTTAAATTTTCCGGGAATCATTATTTTATTCCCATTTTCATCCCTTACAATCTTTCCCTTTTCATCTCTTTTGGCTCTTCCCTTTTCTCTTATATTTAGCGCAATCTGGTGAACCTTCTTTTTGTTTCTCGTGTTGAAATTGATGTTATATGCAATTAAAAATTCTCTTGCTCCAATTACAGTTGCTCCTGATTTTTCGTTGAAGAAGGGCTCTCCAAAATCGGGTTTCCAGTTGGGATCCTTTAATTTTTCGGGAAGACCTTCATATTCACCTTCTCTTATATTTGCAAGGGATTTTCTTTCAGGTGAGGTTGCAGCATATTCATAAAGATATACCGGGATCTTTAATTCATCCCATACTCTTTTACCAACCTCTTTTGCTATTTCAATACATTCTTCCATTGTTACTCCAGAAACAGGTACAAAGGGACATACATCAGTTGCCCCCATTCTGGGGTGGGCTCCTTTGTGCTTTCTCATGTCAATTAGTTCCGATGCCTTTTTTATTCCTCTAAAGGCTCCTTCTTTTACGGCTTCTGGACTCCCCATAAAGGTTACCACAGTTCTATTTGTATCTGCTCCTGGATCCACATCCAGAACGTATACTCCTTCCACTGATTTTATTGCATCCACTATGCTATTTATAGTTTTTAAGTTCCTTCCCTCTGAAAAATTTGGAACACATTCGACTATTTTTCTCATTATACGAACCTCCATTAAATAATTAGTAAGGGATTATATTAGAAAATTTAAAAATTTGAAAGAATTCATTTTACTTGTTTCACATAAAAATGTGTGTTATATAAATATTCTATAAAAGATTAATCTCTGGAGTTTAATATGAAAAAAAATTTTATTTTTTTTATGTTGATCTTTTCTCTTTTACTCCTTGCTGGATGTAAAAAGGTTGATTCTTATATTGAAAAATTTACAAAAACTAAGGTAAAGGTAGAATATAAAATTTCTAACTGTGAAGTTGGATATGAATCTGATGTTTTAAACAGTGCAGTAGAGTATTTTCCCTTAACGTTAAATCCCTTGAAGGCCATGGATCCCGTTTCGAAAAAGATTGCTTCAAAACTAACATTTACCCTTTTACTTTACAATCCCATCACTGATACCTATGAAAGTGGATTGTTAAAGGATTTTACAACCCTTGAGGGAAATAAGGAATTCACATTGAATTTGAGGAGGAATATTAAATTCAGTAATGGGGAAATTTTTACATCGGATGATTTACTTGCCACGGTGGATCTTATAATGAAGAGTGATTTTGATTCTCCAATTAAACCCTATTTAATGGTAAATGGGACTCCCTTTATCTTTACAAAAATAGATAAATTTAATGTAAAATTGATTTCAAAATATCCCATTTTTAATATAAAGCCCATACTTTCCCGGATCCCTGTTTTACCCGCTTCAATAATTAATAAATACAGCAATAATCTTGATAAATTGTACGCGGTAGATTCTCCCATTGAAGATATTGTTAGCATTGGACCCTATAAAGTTCTTGAATTTTCCAAGGCTAAAAAACAGATAATACTTGGGAAAAATGAGAATTTCTGGATACTTGATAGGGTGGGAAACAGTTTGCCCTATATTCAAAAGATTGTTTTTAATGTAATTGGTCAGGTTCCCGATCTCACATCCCTTTTTAAAAGGGGGGAAATAGATATAGTTGAAAATATACTGCCAGAAGATGCTAAGAGACTTGAGGAAGTTAAGGGGATAAATATTTATGAGGAGAAAAATTCTGCAGGTGGTTGGTTTTTATGGTTTAACTGCAATAAAAATTTGGATCCAGAGACAAAAGAGGCCTACGTACCTTCTTATAAACTTTCATGGTTTTGTGATAAGAATTTCAGAAATGGTGTGAACATGTTGATTAACAGGGATGTAATTAACAACACCATTTTTTCAGGTACAGAAGAGACCTATGAGAATCTTATCTCAAGTCTGAATGTGGATTTTTTTGGTACTGCCATTTTTACAAAATACAACAGACAATCTGCCATAAATTACTTTTATTCAAATGGATATAAACTCGATAGATCTAAAGGGACCCCAATAATGTTTTCACCGGATAAAAATCCTGTAGCCATAAACTTACTTGTGAGGGCTGGGAGTTATTTTGATGAGACAATTGCAAGTCTATTTGAAGGAGATTTCTCAGATGTTGGGCTGAAAACCGTTATGTTACAGGTTCCATTTGATTTATTTTATTCTAAGATATTTTCAACTTACAATTACGATGCCGTTTTAACTTATATTCCAGATGAGGCAGTTTCTCCATATTTTATGAAATCTCTTTTGTACTCTTCAAGTCCCTATCATTTATGGGCTCCTAAAAATAATAAACTTACTTCAAAATCTGAAAAGAAGATAGATTCCCTTTGTGATCTTCTATATACATCTGCGGATTACAGAAAACAGGTGGAAGCCTTTGGACAAATTTGTAAAATTATGCAGGAAGAGAAGTTCTTTATACCGGTCATAAGGGGAACATATTTTTATGGGGCAAAGGGAAAGGTAAAAAATGTAAAGGTAAATTTCAGAACTCCAGATATTTTCTGGAATTGTTATGAATTTTATATAGTTGGTGAATAAGTTTACTATAGTATGAATACATTTAATTTTTTAAGGGGGAAAACTTCTTTACTGTTGTTGTTTCTTCTATTTTTTTTGTTTATCTTATTCTTTCAACCTGTAAAGGTTGAGGGGAGCAGTATGGAGCCCCATATTGGTGAGGGGGAAAATTTACTTGTGGAGAAAAGGATTTTCTCAAAAGAGAAATTTAAAAGGGGGGATATAGTTATTTTTCACTTTCCTCTTAACAGAAAAAAAATTTTTATCAAACGAATAGTTGGTTTATCCGGGGAAATGGTTGAGATTAAAAGGGGAGTTGTTTTCATAGATGGAAAAAGATTAAATGAACCATATCTTAAAGGCGATATCTCTGATAAAAGTAATATGTCTCCTGTAAATATCCCCGAAGGTGCCTACTTTGTTTTGGGTGATAATAGAAGTGTTAGTAATGACAGTAGAAATTGGGGTGTTTTACCTGATAAGTTTATAATTGGAAAGGTTCTATTTTCTTACTGGCCTCCTTCAAAGATTGGAGAGGTTAAGTAGAAAGGGGAGATTGCCTCCCCTTTTTTTACTTAAGAAATCTTTCAAAAACTTTCTTTCCTAAAAATTCAGCACTTGCACCTAATTCTTCTTCTATCCTTAAAAGTTGATTGTATTTACAGATTCGATCTGTTCTACTTGCAGAACCTGTTTTTATCATTCCGCTATTTATTGCAACTGAAAAGTCTGCAATAAAGGTATCCTCTGTCTCCCCACTTCTATGTGAAACAACGCAGGTATAACTGTGTCTATATGCATATTTTACAGTGTCCAATGTTTCTGTAACTGTACCTATTTGATTTAATTTAATGAGGATGGAATTTGCCACATTGTTTTTAACTCCCCTTTCAAGTCTTTTTATGTTGGTGACAAAAATATCATCTCCCACTATCTGTATCCTATCTCCAAGCCTTTTGTTCATTTCAGCCCATCCTTCCCAATCCTCCTCAGCGAGACCATCTTCTATTGAATAAATTGGATATTTATTTATGAGGTTTTCATAGTAGTCAATCATTTCAGAAGAAGTTCTTTTGGAGCCATCAGACCATTTAAATACATAAACTCCATTTTCATAAAATTCACTTGAAGCGGGATCAAGTGCCAGACAAACTTCTTCTCCCGGTTTATAACCAGCCTTTTCAATTGCTTCAAGTATCAATTCAATTGCCTCTTCATTTGATTTTAAGTTGGGGGCAAATCCTCCTTCATCACCTACATTTGTATTGTATCCCTTTTTCTTTAATACATTTTTCAATGAGTGAAAAACCTCAGATCCCCATCTTATGGCATCTTTAAAGGTGTGTGCCCCTATTGGCATTATCATAAATTCCTGGAGATCAACACTGTTATCAGCATGTTTTCCACCATTTAATATGTTCATCATGGGAACTGGTATTATGTGTCCATTTATTCCTCCAATATACCTGTAAAGGGGAAGTCCCAGATAGTCAGCACCTGCTCTTGCAACTGCCATTGAAACGGCAAGAATTGCGTTTGCTCCCAATTTCCCCTTGTTAACGGTACCATCAAGGTCTATCATTGTCTTATCAATTAGTCTTTGATCCAGTGCATCAAAGTCTATAAGTTCAGGTGCTATGATTTCATTGATGTTTTTTACGGCATTTTCGACACTCTTTCCATTGTAAAGTTTTGGGTTGTTGTCCCTCAATTCCACTGCCTCAAATTCTCCAGTTGAGGCACCTGATGGAACTATTGCCCTTCCAAAGGCCCCTGAGTCAAGAATTACTTCTGCTTCCACTGTGGGATTACCTCTTGAGTCGAGAACCTGTCTTGCTTTAATATGCCTTATTATGCTCATTTTTTATTCCTCCAATAAAATTTACATTAAATTATATACCCGAAAAGCAAAAAATTCTATCACTCTTTTTTCCTGAAAATGGATTGTAGGGCAGTTAGTGCCACCACATTTGCAATATCTTCCCAGGAACAACCCCTTGAAAGGTCATTGGCTGGTTTATCAAGTCCCTGAAGTACTGGTCCAATAGCCTCTGCATCTGCAAGTCTCTGGGTTAGTTTATAACCAATATTTCCTGCATTTAAATCCGGGAATATGAGTACATTTGCCCTGCCTGCCACATTGCTTCCAGGGGCCTTTCTTTCTCCAATTGATGGAATTATTGCGGCATCAAGTTGTAGTTCCCCATCAATGGAAATGTCAGGTCTTTTACTTTTTACATATTGGGTGGCTTCCACAACTTTATCCACCAGAGGATCCTTTGCACTTCCCTTTGTTGAAAAGGATAACATTGCCACCTTTGGCTCTACATTTAAGAATGCAACACAACTATCTGCGGTTGCTATTGCAATGTCGGCAAGTTGTTTTGCATCTGGATTTGGCACAACTGCACAATCGCTGAAAATAAGTGTACCATCAACGCCAAATTCCTTCTTTGGAGTTACCATGAGAAAAAATGAGGATACTATTGAGATATTTTCTTGAAGTCCAATACACAAAATTGCAGATTTTACCGTATGGGCAGTTGTGTTTGTAGCTCCTGCCACTGTGCCATCTGCAAGGTTATCCCTTACAAGTAAATTGGCAAAGTAGAGGGGGTCTTCCACCTGTTTATATGCCTCTTCCAGCGTTATTCCCTTTGCTTTTCTTCTTTCGTAAAAAAGTTTTGCACACCTATCCTTTAACTTTTCATCCCTTATGTCAATTATATCAACTTTACTTATATCAATGCCCTCTTCCTTGGCCTTTTTACTGATTTTATCTGGATCCCCAACGAGACTCACCTTTGCATATCCTTCTTCCATCACCCTTTTTGCAGCCTTTAGGGTTCTTGGATCTTCACCTTCAGGAAGTAGTATGTGCTGAATTTCCTTTGCTGCTTCTTTTTTAAATTTTTCCATAATACTCATATTTATTTCCTCCCAATAAATATTGAAAATCTATTCTATTACAGAATTATTAAAATTCAACACATATTTTAAAATTTTGAAGAGGAAATTATGGGTGGTAAAATAAAATTTTATTTTATGGAGTGAGAAGTAGATGGAAAAATTTTATGAAGATTCCTATCTTAAAAAGATTAAAGTGAAAGTAGTTGACGAGAAGTTGATAAGAGGCATTTATTTTTACAGGTTTGATAACACCATCTTATATGGTGGAGGAGGTGGGCAGGATCCGGATGATGGTAAAATTAATGGTAGAGATGTGGTTGATATCTTTGAAGATGAAAGTGGTGTGTGGTATGGGCTAAGGGAAAAAATCGATTCTAATGGTGAAATTTTGATGGAACTCAATTGGGAAAAGAGATATTCCCTTATGATGAATCATACCTCACAACATCTAATTTCTGGACTTTTTGAAAATTTGTATGGCTTTAAAACTCTTTCAGCGCATATTGGAGCGGATTATTTTTCAGTAGAACTTTCATCTGCTGAGGTAGATGGTGAAATGATAAATGTAGTAGAGATGGAGGCTTTTTCTTTAATAGGGAAAAATTTAAAGGTGAAGAAATATTTGATGGATTTCAACGAAGCAAAAAAACTTCCCTTGAGGAAAATCAGTAAAGAATTTGATGGGAGTGTAAGGATTGTGGAAATTGATGGTTTTGATTACTCTCTTTGTAAAGGGCTTCACGTGGATTTTTTAGGAGAAATTGGGGTGATATCCTTTTATAAGAGGGATAAGGTGAGGAAAAATATCAGGTTATATTTTAAATCTGGTAAAAATGCTCTGGGATATCTTCTTTCAATGAGAGACAGTGTTAAAAGGGTGGCCTTATTGTATAATTTCTCTGAAGAGAAACTTGAAGAAAAATTTGATAAATTGGTAAGTGAAAAAAAATCTGTGGAGAAAAGGTGTGGAAAGGTTGAGAAGAAGTTGGTGGAAAAATTTTTGGAGGATTTTTCTTTGAAGAAAGATCCCATCTTTGAAGATTTAACATTCATTTCTGAAAGAGCAATAAGGAATCTGGCACACAATATGAAAGAAAGAGGTATCTTTGGAATTTTATATGGTGATTCCAGGATTTTTTTGATTTTTCCTGAAGAAAAAAAATCTGAAATTGAGGCTGTGATAAAAGAGGTTAAATTGCGTGGATTTGAAAAAGGTGGGGTAATTGAAGTATTTGAAGGTGGAAGAGAACTTGCCGAAAAATTGAAAAAAAGGGGGTGCTAAAAAAATTTTGTGTTTAAAAAATAAAGAGTTGAATCTGCTTCATTTTTTTTAATTTTTAATTTTGCCTGACACCTTTCAATCAGGTCTGTCCCAGTTTATTCTCCCCATTTATTTCCCCCGCTCATTTTTA
>JAMOQF010000163.1 GCA_027064125.1 Acidobacteriota bacterium | reverse complement strand
TGTAATTTTTCATTATCGCTATTATCTAAAACTTTTCTAATCTGGCTATCTTTAGGTATTGATCTAATTTTAAAAACTGTTTCCAAATTACTCCTACTAAAGCTTCTCTTCCATCCTGCACTGAAAAGACAATAAAGAAGAATCTTGAAAAAAATCATCGCAAAACCACTCATAAAACAATCGTGGATACTATGTTTGACTTTACTTTGATCACACTTATCTTTTATTTCTAATAATCGATTAGACAATATCCCCCCTTACCGCTGTAAAACTTAACTGTTTTTTTATACGCATAAAATAATCATTTTATATAATAATTACAATAAATTATTCATACTTTAATACAATTTTTTCCCTAAACTTTCGATACCGTCCTGTTTCCTATACTTTGCGAAAAATAAATATCATTCTTTTTGTATTACCCCATAAATTTTAGCTTCTCTAACTCACCGAGATTTATTGCTCGTTACTAGATTTACTTTTTTTACGGGATTTCCAGTTTATAGGGCTCAATTGACAATCAATAGTAATGTGGGTTAGATTCTCTTTTCAATAACAATAAAAAAGATAAAAATCTTTGTCCTTTGGATTCATCTTAATTAATTTCAATATGTATTATTTAAAAGAGTTCCTTGTTTTCATAAAACACATTTTTTTATCACGGAGACTTCTGGTAATCTTGACACATCATGATATCAGAGCAAGATATTTAGGGTCTTTTCTGGGATTTTTATGGGCTTTTATCCAGCCAGCCATTATGATTTTTATTCTCTGGTTTGTGTTTCAGGTGGGTTTTAAATCCCGTCCTATGGCAAATATACCCTTTGTGCTGTGGCTAATTGCAGGAATAATCCCTTGGTTCTTTTTTTCTGATGTTGTGGTTTCCACCACAAACTCAATAATTGAAAATAGTTTTTTAGTTAAAAAAGTGGTGTTCAGGGTAAGTATCCTGCCAATAATTAAGGTATTGTCAGGACTGATGATTCACCTATTTTTTATTGGAATTCTTATAATTATCCTATTGTTATATGGAGTAAAACCCTCTATTTTCTGGCTCCAATCTTTATATTATCTCTCGGGTATGGTGATGTTGACTGTAGGCATTGGGTGGCTCATGTCGTCTCTGGCCGTATTTGTACGAGATATATCTCACTTTGTGGGTGTGGCTATTCAATTCGGTTTCTGGATTACGCCTATATTCTGGCCCATATCAATGGTGCCTGAAAAATATAACTGGCTAATAAAATTAAATCCTGTATTTTATGTAGTGGAAGGGTATAGAGATAGTTTTTTCAGAAACATACCATTTTGGACACATAGGGAGTTGACTATTTTGTTCTGGTTGGAAACAGGAATTATTTTTATTTTAGGGGCAATGGTTTTTAAAAGACTAAGACCCCACTTTGCAGATGTGTTGTAGCTTATGATCATTAAAGTAGAACATCTTACCAAAGTCTATAATCTCTATAATAGTCCTAAAGATAGAATAAAAGAGGCATTAAGTCCATTTAGAAAAAAATACCACATTCCTTTTTATGCGTTGAAGGATGTGAGTTTTCATGTTGAAAAAGGTGAGTGCTTTGGGATTATTGGTAGAAATGGAAGTGGAAAATCTACGCTTTTAAAGATTATTGCTGGAGTTATTACTCCAACTTCAGGAGAAATAAGGGTAGGAGGCAGAGTCTCTGCACTTTTGGAACTGGGAGCTGGTTTTAATCCAGAAATGACCGGTATAGAAAATATCTATCTGAATGCAACCATCCTTGGTTATAAAAAAGAAGAAATTGATAGAAAATTAAATGAGATTATTGAATTTGCGGACATAGGAAATTTTATTTATCAGCCAGTTAAGATGTATTCTAGTGGAATGTTTGCAAGGCTTGCATTTGCAGTAGCTATTAATGTGGAGCCAGATGTTTTAATTGTCGACGAAGTGCTCAGTGTGGGAGATGCTGCTTTCCAGAGAAAATGTTTTGCCAAGATGGAAGAGTTAAAAAAAAGAGGTATAACCATATTATTCGTGTCTCACGACGAAAGAACCATAGTAGAATTTTGCAATAGAGTATTGTTCCTTCATCAAGGAAAAAAAGTAATAGAAGGCGATCCTAAGATGGTGGTTTCTTTATATAGCAAGGTTTCAAATTCTCCTCAAATATATATAGAAAGTATAAGAGAGGAATTTAATAAGAAACTAAATAAACAAAAACGGTATAATAAGAATAAAAAGATATCTAAGGTTAAACGATTAAATGAAAATAATATGCTTGAATATTTTGATAATAAGCTTGTTTCAAAATCTGCTGTTTATTACGAAGAGAAAGGGGCTCGAATAAGTGATGTGGGAATTTTTACCTTAAATGGAAAAAAAGTAAATGTTTTGGTACATGGAAGAAAATATGTATATTCCTATAAAGTAGATTTTTTTGAAGATAAACAAAATGTCCAATTTGGAATGGTGATAAAGACAATATCTGGTTTAGGTTTGGGGGGGGCTGTATATCCTGGGGTCAATAAATATATTAATAATATATCTTCTGGTACTTCAGTAAGAGTAAAGTGGCATTTTAATGCCTTGTTAAATTCATTCGAATATTTTTTAAATGCTGGTGTCTTAATTTTAGATGAACATGGTATGTATTATGCTCACAGGATATTAGACTCGTATCTTTTCAAAATATTACCCATTGAAAATAACATCATTACTGATTTTGTGGACTTTGATTTTCATCCTGAAATTGTCTTATGACCACTAAAATGTTAAAAGGAAATTAAAGGATGCTTAAAAAACTAATACAAAAGTTTATTATTTCCTTAAAAACTGAAGGATTAGCCGTAACGTGGAAAAAAATAAAGACCAGACTATCTTATATTTTAAATCCGCCAAATTCCACAGAAGGAAGAAATTTGTCAACAGAAATGCCCTTATATTACTTAGAAGAGGCATTTAAAACAGATGTGTATGAATATTCCAGGGCGCCTTTTCATACGCTATCTAACACAAAGGTAGCACTATTTGTCTCAAGCCAGGGCAATTTTTTTATGGAAGAAATAGCCCTTCTCTTGCATTCAGGTTTTGAAGAAGCTGGAGCAGATGCGTATGTATTTTTCGAGGAATTTGACAGCTCTCTGGATACATTTGATTTTGTAGTGGTAGTGGCTCCCCATGAATTTTTTCCCCTTGCATCTGATAAACACCTGTTTAAAAGGTTCATGGGTGTTAAAAATCTTATATTGTTTAATACTGAACAGCCGCAGACCCAGTGGTTTGAACTTGCCTTTTCCTATCTAGCCAAGGCGAGATATGTTTGGGATATAGACTTTTTTACATCGATTTTTTTAAGAAAGAAAAATGTAAATAGTTTTTTTTTCCCCCTGGGCTTTTCCCAAAAATATTATGAAAAATTTAGTGATACATTAACGGATTCAGAATTTTTTAAATCTTTTAGTCCAGAAGTGAAGTTCAAATGTTCTGAAGAATACTGCAGCCGACCGATAGACATAATGTTTGTTGGGACCATATCTCCAAAAAGAGAGAAGTTTTTCGCTGGTAATGGGGAATTTTTTTCAAAATTCAATACTTTTTTTTACATTCCACCAGGTGATACTCCTTTTACAAGAGAAAAAAGCAAGACCATGGATTTTAATGACATGATTGGTCTAGCCAGGCGCTCTAAAATCGTCTTAAATATCCACAGGGATATGGAGCCTTACTTTGAATGGCAAAGAATAGTAAATTTGGGTATTCATCAGGGGGCCCTTGTGATATCTGAAAGATGCCCTTATAACCCCGTTGTTAAGCCTGGAGTTGATTTTGTGGATTGTTTTTTAGAAGATATTCCATGGTTGTGCGAATATTATCTCTCACATGAGGGTGTTGCAGAGGAATTTTCTAAAAAGGCAATGATCCGTGCAAGGAAAATGGAGATTTCTAAAATCATAGGTTCTTTTTGTTCTTATATTAGGGGGGAAACTTATGATTGCCCCAGCAGAGTATGATGTCATTCTAGAGTCAAAAATATGTCAAGAATCAGAAGTTTGTGTAGTTATAACTTGTTATAATTATGGTTATGACTGCATTGAAGCTCTTGATTCCCTTACACAGCAGACAGAAACACATTCTGTTATTATTGTAGATGATGCCTCCACAGACCAGTCATTGGATATAATAACTAGATGGGCAGCCTCAAATGATGTCTCAAAAATTTTTGCAAGCTTTAGACTCATAAGTCACAAAAAAAATCAAGGTTTATCTCAATCCAGGAATACAGGTATATCTCTAACTAAATCCCCATATATTTTCATTCTTGACGCTGACAATCAATTGTATCCAAAGGCCCTTGAGGAACTCAAAAACGCTATAAAAATTTCCGGATATGCAATGTCTTATTCAATCATTGAAAAATTTGGGGATGAAATAGGGATTTTAAACAATCAGATTTGGGAACCTGAATTGTTTGCTTATGGAAATTACATAGATGCAATGGCAATGATTAAAAGGGAGATTCTTGAGGAGATCGGAGGATATAGAAAAATGCCAGATAATTTTGGATGGGAGGACTATGATTTGTGGTGTTCTATGGTGGATAGAGGCTACAGAGGGTGCTATGTTCCAAAGATTTTGTGTAGATATAGAGTAAGAGGGTTTTCGATGTTAAACAGTCTTACTAATAAGTATTTAGAACAAAATTATTCAAAGATATTAAAATTCTTTCAGAAAAATCATCCTAACATAGATTTTAAATTCAAGATATAAAAGGAGTTTGTTTTGTCCAGGACCTGTATATTGATTTTAGGAATGCATAGAAGTGGAACCTCGGCTATAACAGGAATCTTATCCAAACTTGGAGTACATCTTGGTGATAACTTACTTAGACCTTCATATGACAATCCAAAAGGTTTTTTCGAAAACGTGAATATTTTATCAAAAAACGAAGAGATACTTAAAAGTATAGATTCTTCATGGGACGATATTTTTTTTAGGCCAGATCTTATATCTTCATATGTGATTAGAAAATGGTCCACAGAAATAAAGGCAATTATAGAAAATGAATTTAAATATAGCCCTGTCTTTGCTATAAAAGATCCAAGATTATGTTTGTTATTTCCAATTTATGAATCTGTTTTACAGAACATGAATGTAGATATTAAAATTATCCTTTCTTGGAGAAATCCATTTGAAATAGCCTATTCCTTGAAAAATAGAGATGGATTTTCAATGGAGAAATCTCTAACTCTATGGAGTATTTATTTTCTTCTTGCAGAGTACTATAGCAGACCATATAAAAGAATTTTTATTAAATTTCAGGATATCTTAGATGATTGTAAGACTCAAATTCAAAGATTAATTCAGGAATTAAATCTAAATTTCATAAATTATGAAATTATATTAGAGGATATAAAGTCATTTCTAGATAATAAACTAAAACATTACAATATAGACATTCAAAGCTTAACAGAACCACTTCCTCTGAATTTAAGAGAATTAATAGCAGTATCACAAAATCCTTTTAATTGTAATAAAGATTCAATAGATAGAATGAGGAATGATTTTTTTAAACAACTGGATTTTTTCCATACAAAAGAAATCCGGAAAGGATATTTTTATCAACAAAAATATGAAAATATGTATGCACAATTGTTTATAAATTGTGGAATGGGATTCAGAGAAGAAGATTCTATAATAATCAAAAGGGGATATGAGAGGAATTTTCTAGATTTTGATGTTAGTCAATTTGATAAAATTTATGAATTACGTTTTGATCCTTTAAATGCTCCAGTGATTGTAAAGTTATATGAAGTAAATTTGATATTAAAAAATAACGAAATTTTAAAAGTAAAGTTTGATAGATTAAATTCTACGTATGTTGAAAATAATATAGATTATTTTTTACATGATGATCCTTCTTATTTTATAGAAATACCTAAAAATCATTTAAATGCAATACAAGGTGTTATAATAAAATTAGATTATATTAAGGTTGAACTAAATGGATTAATAAAGGAAATAGATCTAGTAGTAAACGATTTAAAAAACAAAAATCATCTATTGCAAAATCAAATTTTAAAAAAACAATATATAAAACGTATAGTAAAAAAAATATTCGGGTCTTAAAGAGATATTAAGATAAAGAGTAATGTACTATTATGATTAGATTATACAATGTAGTTTTAATACTATTTAAGTCTTTGAAAAAAGATTTCCTTCTTCCATTAAAGTTTTTACGATTTTTAAGACAATATGGTATAAAAAAAACTAAACAGAGAATAAAATATAGACTTGGGCTATGGCTTTATTATAACCAAAATAATTATCAGGAAAATATTCAAAGAAAAAAACAGCACACGTCTGCCTTTAATGTAGAGGCATTGAAGTTCAAAGTACTCTCAACTGTCCCAGATATAGGATCTGAAAGAGAGATTGCTGTGATACTTCATTTATATTATTTAGACATGTGGGATGAAATTAGTTATTATCTTTTGAATTTATCTGAAGAATTTGACTTATTCATTAGTTTGAATAGTAATTATTCAGTGGATTGCATTTATAGTATAATGAACAAATTCCCTAAAGCGCACTTTTTTTGTTTTGGAAATAGAGGGAGAGATATATTCCCTTTTGTAAAAATTTATGAAAAGATTAAAAATACTGGTTATAAATTTGTATGTAAATTACACACAAAAAAGTCTTCTCATCTCTATTGGGGGGATATGTGGAGAAGGCATAGTTTAGAGTGTCTTTTAGGATCTACGGAGAAAATTAATGAAATTTTAGAGTTGCTCTCAAAGAATAATGTTGGAATAGTAGTTCCATGGGGGAATAGATTATGTTACAAGGATTGGAAATCGGGAAATGAAAGCACCATAAAAGAAATTTTAAGTAAGAAGAGGATGAATTATTTTGAAGATTTTTATTTTCCATCAGGCTCCATGTTCTGGTTTAAACCCGATGTGTTTGAAGGGCTTGTTGAACTTATAAAAGGAGAAGAATTTGAGCCAGAAAAAGGACAAGTAGATGGCACGTTAGCTCATGCTATAGAGAGGATGTTTGGTCTAGTGTGCTATTTAAATGGTTACAACATTATAGAATATCCAAGTACAATTTAGACTATTCTATGAAAATTACCACTATAATTCCAATACAAAATCCTAACTATAATATATTAATTAAAAATATCTCTCTTTTAGAGCGTCAAACTGTCCCAGTTAACATAGTGCTATTAAATTCGGGAAAGAAATTCTATCATCCCCATTGCAAAATAATAGACATAGCACCCTCTAGCTTTAACCACGCAACTACCAGAAATATGGCACTTAAATTTTCTTCTGACTATTATCTGTTTATGACTCAAGATGCTCACCCTGCAGATGAATATTTAGTGGAAGAACTACTTAAACCTTTCGCAGACAAGGATGTAGTAATTTCATATGCCAGACAGATTCCATTTACATGTAGCCCACTTTATGAAATTTTTGCCAGACAAAAAAATTATCCCCCTATTTCCTTGGTAAAATCTAAAAATGACCTGCCAAAGCTTGGAATATACACCTTTTTTTGCTCAAATACCTGTGCCTTATACCAGGGAAACTATTTTAGAAAGGTTTCAGGTTTTACTCCAAACCTAAACAGAAATGAAGATATGGAATTTGCTGCTAGGGCAATTTTGAATGGAAAAAAAATAGCGTATCAAGCCACAGCAAAGGTGTTTCATTCTCACAATGATTCTGTAGTTCAACTATTCAAAAAATACGTGGAAATTGGAAAATTTTTTAAACAAAATAAATGGATTTTAGAAGCTGGAAAAAAAAGATCTATCTATAAGCACGGATCATTTTATCTAAAAGATGAATTAAAATTTTATTTTTCCAAAAATAAAACCAAGATATTAGAACCTTTTTTTATTGCTATTGTAAAATATATAGCATTTGAAATAGGATCAATTATTGGGGGAAAAAAAAGACTCAAATAGTGTTTTATTGATGTCTTTTTATGCACTCCTTAAAATTAGACCCCATAGGGTTACTTATCTTCCAGCCGTTATAATATTTAGTCTCCAAAAGTAATAGTAAATAATGGTCAAGTGATAGGGTTATTATTGTTGACAAAGATTATTACGCCAGGTAAATAGTCCAAATTAACCGTCAATAATGGGAGTGATTATGGTAAAT
>JAMOQF010000162.1 GCA_027064125.1 Acidobacteriota bacterium | reverse complement strand
TGAATTATAGCCACATGCACCACAATCTATCCCTGGCAAGAGAAATCCTTTATTTAAAATCCACTCCACTAAATCCTCTTCTTTATCACTAAAACTTATTTCATGACCTTTAAATTCTAAATCCTTATTTCGCAGAAAAACACCAATAGTCAATTCATCTGTTAGTTCAATGTCCTTTTCATGGCTTGCTACAACAATCCTGGGCAAAAAGTCTATTTCATGTTTCCCACCTTCAATCAAGATTATGTCCACATCTAAATAAGTAAGCACCTCTAAGAAACCCTTTTTCCCCTTGAAAAATACTTGAGATGAGGAAGGGGAGATCCCGGCTACCACATCTGCTTCATTCGATAATTTCTCGGTATCTGAGTCCCTTTTATCAAGGGAGTGGTGTGAATATTTTATACACCCTACTCTGAGTCCCCTGGATTTTAACATTGAGCACAAATTAACCATTAAATGGGTCTTTCCAGAATTTTTATAACCAATGATTTGAACTGCCCTTTTATTAATCATACTTATTCCTCTAATTTTTTCCAGAAGTTACATTCCTTGTTTGGACAAGACAAAAATTTTCCCCTTTTTTTGCTCTGTTTTATTTCCAATATCTTAAAACCGCATTCAGGACAAGTCTCATTATATGGTGGATTCCACATGGCAAATTTACACTTGGGATACCTATTACAAGAATAAAACACCTTGCCCCTTTTTGATGTCCTCTCCACTATTTCACCATCACACCCTTCAATAGGACACTTTATATGGGTGGAAAATGGTTCTGTATATTTACACTTAGGGTAATTTTTGCACGCAATAAATCTAGCTCCAGCCCTTGAAAATTTAATTACTAAATCACCTCCACATTTTGGGCACTTGCCTACCACTTCCAGCCGACTTGGCTCTGTATCTACAATCTGTATATTTCCATTTTCATCCCTTCTAAAATTCTTTGTATTTTTACACTCAGGATAAGAGCTACAGGCTAAAAATTCCCCATTTTTCCCAAATTTTATCACCATGGGAGCTCCGCACTTATCGCAAATAATATCAGTGGCCTTTCCCCTTTTCACCTGTTCCATTTCCTCTATTGCCTTTTCTAAAGCAGGATACAGATATCTGGCAAAATCCTTTAATAGAGAAACCCAGCTCAGTTTCCCTTCTGCCACTTTATCTAAATTTAGCTCCATTTCTGCTGTAAATCCAGAGTCCATTAATTTAGGAAAGTGCTTAACTAAAAGATCGCTAACCACTAACCCAAGTTCTGTTGGCACAAAATATCTCTCTTCCATTGTGACATATTCCCGTTCTTTTAAAGTAGACACTACCTGGGCATAGGTAGAAGGCCTTCCTATCCCATTTTCTTCCATCTTTTTAACCAGCGAGGCCTCAGTATAACGGGATGGGGGGGAGGTGAATTTTTGTTCTTTTTCTATTTTTTTAACAGGCAGAATTTCCCCTTTTTCTACTTCTGGTAAAATAAGCTCTTTTTTCATTCCATAGG
>JAMOQF010000161.1 GCA_027064125.1 Acidobacteriota bacterium | reverse complement strand
CTATTTCCATGGATAAAACTGGTAGAGTTAAGCGAAAATGTGGGATTTGGTGGTGCAGTGAATATCGGCATTGATGAAAGTAAAGGTGATTTCATTGTTATTTTAAACAACGACACCTTCTGGACTGGAGATTGGATAGGAGAGGGTGTTAAATTTTTAAAAGAAAATAGAGATTATTACTTTGTATCCCCCCTTGTATTATACAGAGATGGCAGAAAGATTGATTCCGCTGGCGATTTTATTTCTCTATTTTTTTCTCCATATAAGGTGCTAAATGGGATGGAGTACCACGATGGAATGGTAAAGGAATGTGATATTTTTTTTTCATCCTGCTCTGCAGTAATCATCAGGAGGGAATTTTTCTATAGATGTGGAAATTTTGATGAAGACTTTTTCATGTATTTTGAAGATAGCGATTTGTTTTTCAGAAGTTTTGTCGTGGGACTTAAGGGGAAACTCCTTCCACAACTTAAAGTTTATCACAAGGAAGGGGGCACAAGTTTAAAAGAAAAAGATGGTAGAGGTAAAAGGCATTACTATCTCTTCAGAAATTCATTTTATCTTGCCTATAAAAACTTGTCTGGCACCTTTTTCTGGATATACTTTCCAGTAATTTTTCTCCACAGGGTTTTTCTCTTTTTGAAGTGGGAAAGGATGAGTAATTTTAAAATTTTTATCAATAGTTTATCTGATTTTTTTAAAGATATTGAAAATTTGAGAAAAAAAAGAATGGCAAACAGAAAAAAGAGGAAGGTCTCCCACTTTGAAATCTTTTCAACAATTCTCAAAAACTCCAAACTGGCAAAGGTTCTAAAGGGCAGGTGGGAGTAGTGGTATATGAAAACTAAAACAGAATAAACCTTCCCATTGAAATAAAATGTTGCACTATGAATTAAACTGTATTAAAACAATTTTTTATTTCACTGAGTTCTAAATTGCCGTTAACTATGATGAAAACAATTATTCGTTTAATAATTATTACTTCTTTTCTCAATATGGCACTTGCAAAAAATATTTTTGACATTTTTAAAAAACCAAAAATTGTATATAGATATAAACTCTATCACCATTGGTTTAATGAATTGGGTGGACTGGATTTTTTGCAGGGTTATGCTCTTTTAACTATTGATGAAAATGGGGGAATATCTTTGGAGGATAAATTTAAGGATCCATCTCACTATTTAAAATCCCATTGGGTAGAAATTGATGAAATTGATAGAATGGAGAATAATGAAATTTTTATTTTTGCGTCTTTCCATAGTAACCCCGAAATGGGCAAAAATCAGGGAAATGGAGGTTTCAAGTTTCCATCTTCAGGTAAAATTCACGTAGTTAAAGGGGCTTCACCGTTAATACAAATTAGAGACAACCAGGAATTTAACGAAAATCAATTCAATCAAGAAAGTACCGAGAACCTAATATTGAAAATATCAGGTGAAATAAAAGTAAAAAGAAATGGAAAATGGACAAAAGCCAGAGAAGGTATGAATATAGAAATAGGAGATG
>JAMOQF010000160.1 GCA_027064125.1 Acidobacteriota bacterium | reverse complement strand
CCCCGATCATAGGAGTAAGCCATACTATAACACCTATTGTGATAAGCCCTATCATTCCAGCCAGCTTGGCTAGAGATCTCCAGTTTCCTGATGAAACAAAAGCACTAAGTCCCTCAAAAACTGGAGCAATAAGTTTGGCATCACCAAAACTGATGATTTCTAGAGTATCACCGGCAAAAACCACCGAAGGTATAATCAATAAAGAGAAAGTAAAGAACCAGATAAAAATATTTTTTCTTTTCAATTTTTCCCTCCTTTTTATTTATTTTTCTTATTTTTAGCCACAATATTTTGAACTCGTTGATTTTTCTTATGTACAATTTCAGCTAACTGGAGCAAATTTTTAAGCGAAGCAATTTTTTTATTAACTATTTCAAGGGATTGCTCTTTAAGAGTTTTAAGTTCCTTAAATTTGTCATCCAAATTTTTCATAAGTTCGGCCTGTATTTCCTGTCTTCTTTCTACGGGACCTATTTTTAAGAGCTGAATTTTCAGATGATGAGTTTTGATAGACTTTAAATAACCATCTAGATAAAGATAAACAAAGGCTTCTGAACCGGTATCAATTACTTCATCAAGCATTTGTTTTCTCCAGTCTTTTGGATAGTATTTCACAGCATCCCACATTTGCTTAACGACAGGTGTGTAATAGAATACTCCCATTTCACCGACTGAATCTGAAGCTACCGTTGCATTTTGAGACACCTGTTCTCTATTATTCAATTTTTCTATAACATGTTGCAGAGAACTTCTTATCTTTTCTTTTAAATTTATTTTAGATACACATTCAGCCTCTTTTCCATTACTTGCTCTAAATTCAAGACACTTATCACCTACACATCTATAAACAGGAATTTCACCACCTGAACAATTAAAATTAAGGCACATTCCTTTTAATTCATCTTTAGCAGCGTTATTACACCCGGTGGCCAGCATT
The DNA here is from genome assembly GCA_027064125.1 of Acidobacteriota bacterium. Classification (GTDB taxonomy): domain Bacteria; phylum Acidobacteriota; class JAAYUB01; order JAAYUB01; family JAMOQF01; genus JAMOQF01. Next base: position 574 of record JAMOQF010000160.1, on the reverse strand, counting down.
TCCGCTGTAATAATTGGAGCATAATAAATTGAGGCAACATTGGTGGAATTTCCAGGAGAATCGGTATAAATATACGTACCCATAAGGCTCATAATTACTTCAGCATCTTCTTTTGAACCTCCAGCCATTTTGACCCATTCATAAACAATATTACCTGTTAGACAATTTTTTTCTGTTTTTGGATCACAACTGTTTTTGTCTTCTTGTATCTTTTGTTTTACTTTAGAAGAATCACCACTCACCAGACTGGCCATGGTGTCATCAAAACTTTTAAACCAACCCTGACCATTATTTTGTATATCTCTTATAATTGTAGCGTGTTCAGTAAGAAAATCAGCCGCTGCTTGTCCCATTTTTCTTCCCAGCCCACAGGAGTCCAATGAAAATTTTTGAGCAAGCTGGGATGCATGACGTAGTATAGACATTATATTGTGACAGGTGGGGCATAGTTGTTCTATGGCCATTTCGAAAAAATAACCAGCAGCAGCATTCATTATATTTTGTAAGAGCTGGACAAATTTATCTGCATCAATGAAGGAAAAACCGCCGAAATAAGCACTTATGCCCCCACATG
>JAMOQF010000159.1 GCA_027064125.1 Acidobacteriota bacterium | reverse complement strand
CTCAACTTTCTTCATAAAAAAAACAAAAACTGCTGAATATCAAATACTCTAAAAAATAAAAAATCTGCCTGAGATGATAAAAAATCTGCCTGACACCTTTTTGCATCTGATGTGTGTGCCTGACACCTGGACACCTGTGGGACACCTGTGGACACCTGTGTGAAAGAGGTTAATTGTGCATGGCACCTTTTATAAATATTAAAAAAAATAATTTACACTGGAAATTTTCACCACAATAATCTAAAATAATTTTTAATTCCTCACATTGAAAAGGAGGAAAGGATGAGAAAAATTTTTGTACTAATTACCCTCGCTATTTTCTTCTCGGCTTTAATCTTTCCACAACAATCTTCAAATAAGGCACAAAATACCACCATTCAAATCCCACAATGCATGAAAGACATTGCAAAACTGATGAAAAGTAAAAATTTAAATCGCATAGTAATTCAAAGTTCAAAGGAAAAAGATGTATTCATCGGCTTCCAATACCTCGGCAAAATGGCAATGGTTGTATATGCAAAAGTTCCAAAAGAAAATAAAGACCCAATACTCAAAAACATCAGAGCTAAAAATTACCAGAAAGCTTATCAACTTTTGAATGTAATGGTAGGAAATAAAGTCACAACAATCTCTGATAGTGAATTTGACACTCTAAGAATTTCTGAAGATTCCACTGATTTTGTAAAAACGGATAATAAAATTGTCTTTTTCAATCCGGCAAGCGAGAAACTTTTCAAAAACAAAGTTGAATTTGAAAATTTTAGAAAAAAATACAACGACCTATACTTAAACTGTATAAAAGAAATTCTGAAGAAACTTAAATAGTAACCAATTTTCTAAAATTTATTTCTGTTATAGAAAATAAATAATTAATTCTTATCTCTTTTGTGCTATAATTTTCTTTAAAGAAATTTAAAAAGAAAAATAAATGCAGGAGAAGTTAATTGAAAAGAGGTGGATTTTACCTCCCATAAAGGAAAGTTTAATTTCCACCATCGTTGAAAACTTAGGAATATCAAGATTACAATCTATCCTTCTCATAAACAGAGGTATTATAACCCCAGAAGCAGCCTACAAATACTTACATCCTAAAATTGAAGATCTTCACAACCCCTTTTTAATGAAGGATATGGAAAAGGTTGTAAAAAGGATCTTCAAAGCAATAGAAAATGGTGAAAAAATACTAATATACGGTGATTTTGATGTAGATGGTATAACATCTGTTTCAGTTTTACAAAGCGCCCTCGAGGAACTTGGCGCAAAATGCAAATATTTTATCCCCCAAAGACTATCAGATGGATATGGATTAAAGGAAGATGTTATAATAGATAGTAAAAAGCAAGGTTTTTCCCTTGTAATTAGTGTCGATTGCGGAATAAGAGCAACAGAGGTAGCAGAAAAAGCTAAAGAAATAGGAATTGATTTAATAATAACAGATCATCATTTACCTGGTGAAAAAATACCTGATGCTTATGCCATACTAAATCCCAAACAAAAAAATTGCACCTATCCTGAAAAAAATCTTGCCGGTGTAGGAGTTGTATTTAAATTAATTGAAGCACTTTTTACAGAAAAGGGATTTAAAGAAGAAGCAAGAAAATATCTAAAAATTGTCGCTATTGGAACCATTGCTGATATCGTATCTCTTACAGGAGAAAATAGAGTAATCGTAAAATATGGACTAATGGATTTAAAAAATACAAAAAATATTGGATTAAAAACTCTTCTTGAATTTTCAGGCCTAAAAAACAAAGATATATCATGCATGGATGTTGCCTTTAAAGTTGCTCCAAGAATTAATGCAGTAGGAAGAATGGGAGGAACTTCTGCAGCAGTTGAATTATTTAATTCCTCCGACCAAGAATTTGTCACTAAAGTAGTAAAAGATATGAATTTTAAAAACATGAAAAGGCAGCATGAAGAAGGAAATATTCTAAAGGAGATAAATGAACTCACAATCAAAAGACCAGAAATATTCAAAGAAAAGATAATTGTGGTTGCAGGAGAAAATTGGCATAGAGGTGTTATTGGAATCGTAGCATCCCGTCTCGTAGAAAAATACCATAGGCCGGCAATTGTTCTTTCAATAGAAAATGGTGAAGCACATGGTTCAAGCAGAAGTACCTCAAAATTTCATCTTTTAAACGCATTAAAATATTGCAATGAATATCTCATTAGATATGGTGGGCATGCTCTTGCAGCAGGACTTACCCTACAAAGTGATAAAATAGAAATCTTTAGAAAAAAGATAAATGAATATGCAGAAACAGTGATGAGTGAAGAAGATTTTAAACCTGAATTAAAAATAGATTCCTACCTTTCGCTCAGCGATATAAGTTTTAAATTGGTGGAAGAAATAAATGAACTTGCTCCATTTGGAGAAGGAAATCCATTACCTGTATTTGCAACTGAAAATGTTAAACTCTATTCAGGACCATGGTTATTAAAAGAAAAACACCTAAAAATAAAAGTTGGAAACGTTCTTCAAAATTTTGACGCCGTATGGTGGAAAAAAGGTTTTTTATTCGACGAACTCATTTATCAAAAGAAAATTTCTATTGCATATACAATTCATTTAAATGAACATAATGGAAATACCACTTTACAATTAAACCTTAAAGATATGAAATTTCCGAATGAAAAATGAATCTTTCCTTTAAAAAAGACTGTCACAATCACACCAAATTCTGCAATCATGCAAGTGGAAAAATGGAAGAATATGTTTTTAAAGCCATAAAAAAAGGTATAAAGAGCTTTTGTTTTCTGGAACACCTTGAATCTGGTATAAATCTTTCTAAAAGACTGTGGATGAATGAAGAAGATATACCCATATATCTTAATATTTGCAATAATTTAAAGGAAAAATTTAAGGAAAAAATCGAAATTAAATGTGGAGTGGAACTTGGATTTAACCCATTTGCAGTTTCAGAATTAATGAAAAAAATAGAAGAATATCCCTTCGACCCAATTGGGCTTTCTTTACATTACAAATACATACCTCAACTCAAAAGGTGGATAAATTTGGTGTCAGTCAAGAATTTTGACACAGATATTTTCAAATTTATGACAGATGATGAAATTACACTCGATTACATTAATACTTTAATAACCGCCCTTGATTTTTTTACACCAGATTTCATATGCCATCTAAACGCCATCTCTAAAAACATTAAATTCAATTTAGAAAATAAGGAAATTGAAAAATCATTGAAATTTCTTTTCAAAAAAATGAAACAAAAAAATATAGATCTTGAAATAAATTTATCTGGATTTGACTACACAGGAGAACCATTCCCAAATTATAAAATTATCAAAATGGCAAAAAGTTTTGACCTAAAATTTGTGTTGGGATCAGATAGCCACTCGCCAGAAGAAGTGGGGAAAAATTTTGAAAAGTTTAAAAAATATATGGAAAATAAAAAAACAAATTAATAAAAATATCTCTATAAAATTTTCAAAATAGAATAAATTGTGCCTGACACCAATTAAATCAATTAAATTGGCAATTAAATTCCGCAATTTTTTAAATTATTGCCTGGCACCTTTTAAATTAAAAATCGTGCCTGGCACTTTATCGCTTTTTTAAAATGGTATATCATCCTCAGTTATTGGTTCATCTGTAAATGGAGTTTCAATTTCCTCAATTGATTCTTCCGGCGATGATGACATTTCTCCAACCGATTCCTTTCTCTGTAGAAGTGAAAAATCCCTCATGATTATCTCGTAATTTATTCTCCTGTTTCCAGAATTATCAGTCCACTCTCTACTGCTTATTTTACCCTCAACATATATCAACTGCCCTTTTCTTACCATATTATTAACCAATTCTGCTAACTTTCCCCAGGCAACAATTGTATGCCACACTGTTTTTACTTTTCTGTCTTCATTACTTCCATAAACCTCATTGGTAGCCATAGAAAAATTAGCCACAGGAGTACCATTAGGCGTATACTTGAGAACAGGGTCCCTCCCCACATGACCTATCAATAAAACTTTGTTAAGTCCCTTCAATTTATCCTCCAATTTTTATTTTTATTTCTTTACAACACCCAAAATCTCAAGTTGCTGAAGGGCAATTTTTGCCTCAGCTGATTTTGGATACTTTTTTACAACCTTTTTAAACATTTCTATTGCTGATTTGGTGTCACTTAACTCCATATACGCAAGACCACTTTTTAAAATTGCTGCAGGTGCCTTATCCCCATTGGGATAATTAGTGACAACCTTGTTGAAAGCCTCAATAGCATCATTGTATCTCTTCTGATTAAAGAGAGAATCCCCTATGTAATATTGAGCATTATCCGCATATTCCGTATCACCATACTTTGACAGATAATCCAAAAATCCCTGAATAGCCAATTCATAGTTTCCCTGTAAATAATCATTATATGCCATTGCATACAACTTATCTGGGGATAGAGGAAGAGGTTTGCCATCAACCCCAGTACCCTCAGTTGGCTTATGCATTTTCATTGAAAGAATAAGTCCCTTTATTTCTGCAAGTCCATGTTCAACTTTACTCAAACGAGCATTTATGTTTGAGATTTTGTGATTTAAATCAGCAATATCTCCTGCAATCTCATCAAAATTTTCATTTATATTTTTTGATTGGTCCTCTTTAGAACTTACAACTTCATTTAAAGTTATGGTAATTTTGGAAAGTGTATCAATTATCTGCTTTAAGAGTGTTTCACTTGTGGTCCCAGATTTCACAACAGAGTTTTGCAACATCTGTACCTGATTTTGAAGTGTCATCAAGGAGGACTCTATCTTCACAAAATGTTCCTTATTACCAGCGAACAAATAGGATGCAAAGATAAATATCAACCCAAAAAGAAAAATCTTTTTCATCTCTTATCCTCCTTAATCAAGACAAAATGGGCCCTTCTATTCTTTGCCCAGGCTTCTTCATTATGTCTTGGATCAAAGGGCCTTTCTTCACCATAACTTATGGTTCTTATTCTTGAAGGATCAACACCCTCCTTTATCAAAAATTCCTTTGCTGCATTTGCCCTCTTATCACCAAGTGCCAGATTATACTCCTCGCTCCCCCTTTCATCACAATGTCCTTCAATGAGAATCTTCACATTTGGAATTTTGTGAATCAGAATATATGCATCCCTTTTTAAAGTCTCGACAGCATCGGGCCTTAAATTGTACTTATCAAAATCAAAAAATACATCCTTTATCTCCCTTCTAAAAATCTCTTCATCGGATAAATTCTCTTCCACTATTCCACCAGAAGTTTGTAAAACCTTTACTATTAAACTTTTCGTGGTTATTCCACCCTTTCCCTGGGCTATTGCAGTATATTCCGTTGTAGTTTCTGGCCTTACATCAATACTCCCCACAGGGGAATACTTTCCCACATTTTCAATTATTACCTCATCTGCATATTTACTATTCCAATATAAAGTAACACTTTCTCCTCTGTTTATTGTATCTTTTGAAGCGTAAAAATTTAATTCAGGCTTTTCAAATGTCTCATGTTGCTGGGAGGCTCTCTGTGTCTGTGGAGGAGTTTTTACCGGAGTTTTTCTACCCCCACAACTAAACAAAAAAATCAATGTCAAAATCATTGCTCCTAAAATAAAAAATCTTTTCATCAATATTTACCTCCAAAAATTATTTATTGTAATTAGACCAACTGGGATTATGACAACCTCCAAAAGATGTTAACTTTACAACATTTGTGCCATCTGCAAACATTCTAAAAATATCAAAGCTCCCATCCCTATTGGATTCAAAAACTATTAACCTACCATCAGGGGACCAGGATGGGTTTTCATTATCTCCTTGCCCCTTGGTCAACTGAAAAACCCTCTTTGTAGCAACTTCAACAATATAGATGTCAAAATGATTTTCTCCCCTGGGCCTCCAGGAAAAGGCTATAAATCTCCCATCAGGAGACCAATCAGGAGAAGACATATACCCACCTTCATCAATTATTTTCTCAGGTGCTGCTCCATAAATATCGGTTATAAAAAGGGAAGGAGATCCACCCCTATCGGATACAAAACATATCTGATTTCCAGAAGGACTAAAAGTGGGGGAAATATCTATCCCAGAATTTTGAGTAATATTTACCAAATTTTTCCCATCAAGATCACAAATATATATGTCAGGATTATCAGATCCTTTTAATCTACCAGAAAAGGCTATCCTCTTTCCATCGGGAGAAAAGGTAGGTGTTGTCAAAAAATCCCCCATAACATTTAATTTATCAATTGTCCCGTCAAGAACATTTAGAAAAAATATACCGGGAAATTTATCAATATATGATGTAAAACATATCTCTGAATTATCAGGAGACCATTCTGGTGTCAAATTAATATTGGAATTTGAGGTCAATTTATGAACATTTTCTCCATCATAATCCATCACATAAAGTTCCTTACCAACCTCACTTTTTCTCTCAAACACTATCTGAGTTGAAGCAACCCCAAAAGATTGATTCGCAGTTAATATACTTACAATTGCATCACTTATCCTGTGGGCAACTTTTCTCACATAACGAGGCATGGTTTTATATCTTTTGCCAAGCACCTTGTCTCCAGTTTTGATATCAAAGACCCAGCATTCAACAATTAAATTATTGTTGATAATTTTTGAATTCCCAAAAATTATATAGTCTATCTTTAAATTCAGGTCTCTCCACTCTGTAAAGTCAAGTTGCTGAGGAACCTTAATCCCCTTTTGTGGGAAAAAAGATGGACTTAAAAGTCTGAAAAAACCAGAATTTTCAAGATCAGATTTCAAAACACCATTTAGTGTCTCAAGGTAAACATCTATCATTGAATCCTGGTTGCCATCTCCCATTTGAAATCCAGTTAGTGCCAATACAGTTTCCTGATCTGGTTTAGGCTTTATAACAAATGTTTCCTGCTGAGGAAAAATGGCAATAACAAAAGATAGTATTAAAACAAATAAAAGAAGTAATCTCCTCATTTCACTCTCCTTCTAACGTGGTGGATATTCAAATATTGCAATAAATTTAACATTTTCACCCTTCATTTTATATTCAAGAGGTAATTCAGGCAAGGGATTTGAAGCATAAATTGCCCTTAAAGCTGAACGAACAAAGGATGTGGGGGCATTTTTTTCAGAAACCTTAACATTTACAATTTTCCCGGATGGAGTTATTTCAAAGGTGATGACAACTTTGCAGATCCTGTTATACACTACCCCCATTTGCGATGTTAACCAGTTTCTACTTATCTTTGCCTCAACTTCCCTCGCATACCAGGAAGAATATATCCCACCCCTGGTTCCTCCCATACCAAGAGAAACACCTCCCACACTCATGGAAGGTTTAAATGCTCCCTTTACCTCTCCTTTTTTTATTCCCTCATCCACATTTGATTCACCATAAATAGAGCCCTCCTCTTTTTCCTTAGAAATTTCTTTTCTCTTTTTTTCAACCTTCTTAACTTTTTTACTCTCTTTAAAAACATTCTTAATAGAACTTTCTTCCTTTTTCTTTACCACATATTTTTTTCTCTTTAATTTCCTGAGAGGTGGCTTATAAAAATTACTCTTGCCTGACACACTTGCCACAAGACCTGCAGAAATTGTATCCCCAATCCTTATGCTTCCCCCATCCCCTGTAACTTTAAAAAACTCATGGGGAAAAAGTTTAAAGGAAAAAAGCAAAAAGAGAATGAGCAAAAAATGGAAGAAAACGGATACAATGAAACTTTTTTCCCACCTACCCTCTCTCTTTTCAAAAATATAAATTTTCCTATCTTCTTTAAGTTCCATTATTTTTTTCTATATATTACAGGTTTTGTCACTATCTGAATATTTGTTATACCAGCCTCCCTTATTATATCCATAACTTTTACAACCACTGAAAACTTTACATCCCCATCAGCCTTTAAATATACTGGCATATTGCCATATTTCTTCTTTATATTTTCCAGTTCAATTTCAAGGTGCCTTACATCTATGGGACGCGATTTGAAAAAAAGATTATTATATTTATCTATTGTTATCACAAATTGTTCCCCTTTTGTTATGGTTTTAACATACTTAGTTCGGGGTAAATTTACTTCCACACCACTGTGTATCATGGGAGCGGTAATCATAAAAATAATCAACAAAACAAGCATAACATCCACCAATGGAGTAACATTTATTTCCGCAAGTGATGACTCCACCCGTCCCTTTTCACTTAAAAAAGCCATAAACTCACCTCAGGTTAAATTTCTCTCAATCAAATTCAGGAGTTCAGTGGTAAAATCGTCAAGA
>JAMOQF010000158.1 GCA_027064125.1 Acidobacteriota bacterium | reverse complement strand
TTCTTAGACATCTCTCCTCCAAAAAAGTAAAAAATAAAGTTGCTTTATAACAAATGAAATCTTTTTTGTCAATATAATTTAGCAGTGTAAAATTAATTGTGTCAAATTTGAAAGAGACCTGAAAGAAAGAAGAATATATTTTTAAAAAGTGTCTTAAAAAGTGTCAGGCAAGTAAGAAGTATAAATAGTAAATAGGTAAGTAAGTAAAAAAAGAGGTGGGGTGGGATAGACCTTAGTTTGATTGGAATTGGTGCCAAGCAAAAAATTTAAATGGCTTTTAGGGAGGTCAAGTAAAAGAAAAAATTTGAAATTGACAAAACCTAAAACATTCTGGCAAAAACCAGATGATTTAAGAAAAATCCTCTTATCTTCTATAAACCTTCAGGGGGTATTTTGGGAGGAAAACAAAAAAACTAAAAACTGGTAAAATTTAAAAATTTTTTTGCAAAAATCATTGTAAAAATCAACGAATAAGCAAAATTCTTTTTTCTATAAACTTTTAGAGGGCTTTTGGTGGTGGCAAATATGAGAATAAATTAAAATCTTGCAAAAAGAAAATTTTCTGGCAGAAACAGGGGTCAAAGTAAAATCCTCTTCTTTTCTATCCTGAAAAGAGATATTAAAAAGACTAACCCAATTAACTTGACATACCATAATTTATGTTTATGAGAGGATAAATTAATCTTGTAAAAATCAAATTTTATAGATTATAATAAGATTTAGCAGGAAAGGAGATTTTTATGTTTGGCAAGATTGGTGATTATTTAGATAAGATTTATATTATAAAATCTGGTGGTTCTACCCATACATATAGATATAACTACCTATTTGCCCGCTGGGTTAGCCCCCGCTTTAGTTCCATTAAGGTGGATAGGTATATTGATATCCCATATGCCAACATAACATTTATGACAATTTTTGCAATTGGTGATGAAGTAAATGGTGAGAGATTCATTGAATTTGGAGTTTTTGGATTTCCTAAAACCATAAGGTGTCCATTTACATCTTTATCTGCCAATGAATTTAGATTTCCCAGTAAGAATGTAGATACGAACTTGAGACATGTTGGGTTTGAGGTATTGGATAAGTGTAGATACATTGCAATGCCTGATGAGACTTTTAGATTCTTAAATCAGAAAAGTATAAAAACTTTTGATTCTGAAATTGAAGCAACTGCTTATATCTCTTCAATGTTTTCAAGTATTGAGAGAAAACTTCCCTTTAAATGTGAGTTCTGCAAAAAGATTTTGTGGTTGTATGGTGATAGGGTTCCTGATATTCCTACAAAAGCGAAATGTCCTGTATGCCAATCTACTTTTTTACTTTCGAAACCTGAAAAGGTGGATTTTAATCTTGTGCGGTTTCTCTCCTCAGATGTTTCATCACTTGAAAAGGAAAAAGCCATTGTAACCTCAACAGGAGAGATAAAAATAGTAGGTGCTCAGGATGTGGATGTAAAAAAGGAAGAAGAAGGTTTTGTAACTGGAGATGATGTATCTAAAGATTTTGATGAATCTGTTCAGG
>JAMOQF010000157.1 GCA_027064125.1 Acidobacteriota bacterium | reverse complement strand
CGCATTTTTTCTTTTATCAGACACCAGATTTTTTGAATTTTTGTTTGCTATTAAATGGGTTTGAACACCCTCCTCTTAAAAATTTCAAATTTCTAGAATTGGGCTCTGGGATGGGATTTAATTTGAACTGCATGGCTGCTTTGTATCCTAATGGCGAATTTTATGGAATAGACTTTAATCCAGAACATATTTATTTTTCAAATAAGATCAAAGAAGGTGCAGGCCTAAAGAACGTGAGCTTTTATGAACTTTCCTTTGAAGAATTTTTAAAGGAAAGAAAAGAGGAGTTTCCAAAATTTGATTACATTATTTCTCATGGAGTATTTTCATTTGTGTCAGATGAAAATAAAAATTTTATAGTAGAGATAATTAAAAATAAATTAAAAGAAGGTGGTGTCTGTTATATAAGTTATAATGATATGTGTGGGTGTTTTCTCACTGTTCCTATTCAAAGATTGCTACTGGATTATTCCAAGCTGTTTCCTGATCTGGGAAGTCTTGCTAAAATAAATATGGGTATAAACTTTTTAAAAAAAATAAAAGATGCAGGTTGTATCTATTTTAACTCACCTCTTATGGAGAGACTATTTAAAAAGTTTGAAAGAGATACACTTAATTATCTGGCACATGAATATTTAAATGAAACATGGAAGCCTCTGTTTTTTACGGATGTGCTTTCTTATATGAAAGGTGCAAAGGTCAAGTATGTGTGTCAGGCAGATCCAATATGGTATTTTGAAGACCTGTTTTTAACAAACAAGCAATTAGAATTTTTAAAAGGACTTAGATCTCCTATTTTAAAAGAAATTGTAAAAGATTACATGGTGGGAATGGCTTTTAGAAAAGACCTTTATATAAAAGGTGGAGAGACTTTGTCAAAGGGTGAATTAATTGAGAAAATAAAAAATATAAAAGTGGTTTTAAGACTCCCTATTAAGCAAGAGAAATTCAAGGTTAGTTCTCCCTATGGTAATAAAAACATAAATATTGATTCAGAATTAATTAAAAACCTGATGGAAGTATTAAAAGATAACTCTTATACCATAGGTGAAATGCTGGCTTTATCTGGTTTTCAATCAATGGAATTGTCAAATATTTTAAGGATTATAGCTATTTTGCTTCATTCAAGGGTGATAGATGTGGTATTGGAGGCTGAGGATCATAATAGGGAGAGTTGTGTGAGATTGAATAAAATTGTGGCTAAAGAAGCCAGATATAAAAATTTATTGCAACAGTTTTGTATTCCAAAATCAAAGTCTGGAATTTTTGTAGATATCATAAAAAGACTTGTGTATGATGCAATAGTTAATGAAGGATTAAAGGACCTGGATTCAATTATATCTTATGTGATTAAATATACAAATGAGCATGAAGGAGTGAATTTTACTAAGGGAGAAATAGAAGAGGAAATTTCCCATTGTATTGAAGAAGATATGGTTCAATGGGAGAGACTTGGAATAATAGATATAAAATTGTAATTTTAAAATCAGGAGAATAGGTTTTATGGGGAAGGAAAAATTTGAGATAGGGTCA
>JAMOQF010000156.1 GCA_027064125.1 Acidobacteriota bacterium | reverse complement strand
GTAAAAACACACTTAGGGTAAGAACAATGGTAAAATAAAAAAGATATAAAGTAAAGAAACTGTTTTTAAAGCAAACACCATAATTTTTAGCATAGGATGTTTGACCTATAATTGCAACATACACAGAATTTTATCTCATGGGGAATAATAGTAGAGAAAATATTTATTCACCAACTTCTTCTTTAAATTTTGCAGCGAAAATAGGAAAAGGTGTCAGGCAAGAAATTTAAATGGCATTTAGGGGCAAGGAAAATAAAAAACTAAATACTGGAAATTACTTAAAATTTTCTGGCAAAAATTAACGATTAAAATAAAATTCTTTTTCTTTCTATAAATCTTTTTAGGGGCTTTGGGGGTTGGCAAATAAAAAACAGATTAAATTCTGGCAAAATTTAAAATCTCATGGCAGGAATCAATGATTAATCACATTCCTTTACCATCCTATAAACCTAAACCTTTATGGGGCATTCAGGGGAGGCAAAAAACGGAAAAAAGGTGTCAGGCAAGTAAGTAAAGTAAAGAGTAAAGAGACGGGAGGGACAGACCTGAAAATTACATTAAGAAAGAAAAGTGTCAGGCAGAAACTTTAAGTGGCTTTTAAGGCTGGCAAATAGGAAACAAATTAAAATCTTGTAGGAATAAAATTCTTCTGGGAAAAACTAACAATTAAACATTTCACTTCCATAAACTTTTAAGGGACATTTCGGGAGGGCAAATAGGAGAAAAATAAGTTCCGGTAAAAATAAAATCTTTTAGCAGAAACTGACAACTAAGGTTATCCCATTTTTGCCCTATAAGCCTTAAGGGGGTTTTTAAGGTGGACGAACATAAGAACAAATTAAATCTGGCAAGACTTAAAAATTTTCTGCAAAAATTAACGATTAAAGCAAAATCCTTTTTTCTTCTCTAAAACCTTTAGTGGACATTTATGGGAGGCAAGGAAAAGAAAAAACTAAAACAGAAAATGACTTTAAAATTTCTGGCAAAAATAAAATGGATAAATTCTTTTTCATTCTATAAACTTTATGGATGGTCTTCTAAAAGGACTGATTTTTTGTCTGGCACTAATTTTAAGGGGAATAACTTTTATCTCTGACATGAGTTAACGATTAAGCCCTTTTCTCCCTATAGGTCATAAATGATGAAGTTAGGCGAAAGGAAATAGAGAAAATAAAAATAGTAATTCAGGGACAGACCTAAATTTGTAAATTTATGAAAAGGTGTCAGACAAGATGTCATATGGGAACAAGAAATTTAAAGATTTGATGTTTGGTATTAGTAATTTGTTGCCACGCAAAATAAAAAAACTCCCTTTTTAGATTATTTTAATAATCTTATTAACTTGACACAAAATTTTCTAACTCCCTTTAAAACTAATTTTTAATCCACCATTTAAAGAAATAAAGTGCTATAATTCCATCTACATAACAGGGAGGTTGAATATGAATAAAAATTTTTTACTGATACTTGATGGTTGGGGATACAGGAAAGAAAAAGAAGGAAATGCCATACTTCTTGCAAATACTCCAAATTTCGATTATCTCATGAAAAACTATCCATGGACTCTTTTAAATGCCTCTGGAGAAAGTGTTGGACTCCCCGAAGGACAAATGGGAAATTCTGAAGTTGGACATCTAAACATTGGAAGTGGAAGAATTGTATATCAGGAAATAACGAGAATTAACAAGGCAATAAAAGATGGATCCTTTTTCAAAAATAAAACACTTCTTGAAGCAATGAAAAGAGGAAAGGAGAAGGCGCTCCACCTAATGGGACTGCTATCTGATGGTGGTGTTCACTCACACCAGGAACACCTCTATGCCCTTTTAAAAATGGCAAAGGATGAAGGTGTTAAAAATGTATACATACATGCGTTTATGGATGGAAGGGACACCCCACCTGATTCAGGAAAAGATTACATAAAAAAATTAATGGAAAAAATAGATGAAATTGGCATAGGAAAGATTGCCACAATTTCTGGAAGATACTATGCCATGGACAGGGATAAAAGGTGGGATAGAACGAAACTTGCCTATGATGCAATGGTACTTGGAAAGGGAGTAATGGAAAAGAATCCCTACGAAGCCATACTAAATTCCTACAAAAATGGAATAACCGATGAATTTATAAAACCAACAGTAATATTGGAAAATGGCGATCCAGTTAAAACCATGGAAAATGGTGAAAGTGCAATTTTCTTTAACTTCAGAGCAGACAGAGCAAGACAGATAACAATGGCGCTAAATGAAGAGGATTTTTCCTTTTTTGAAAGGGAAAAAAAAGTTAAACTACATTTTTTCACTTTTACTGAATATGAGGCGTCGTTTCCTTATCCCATCTGTTTTCCACCAGAAACATTGAAAAATATTCTTGCAGAGGTTCTTGCCCAACATAAACTTAAAAATCTAAGAATTGCAGAAACGGAAAAATATGCCCATGTGACATTCTTCTTCAATGGTGGTGTGGAAAAAGTCTTTCCAGGTGAAAGGAGAATTCTCATTCCATCCCCTAAAGTTGCCACTTATGATCTAAAACCTGAAATGAGCGTATATGAAATTACGGAAAGGCTGTTAAAAGAGATAGATGAAGATATTGATGATGTCTTTATTATTAATTTTGCAAATGCAGACATGGTGGGACATACAGGGGTGCTTGAAGCGGCAATTAAAGCAATTGAGGCAGTTGATGAATGTCTTGGGAAACTGTATGAAAAGGTAAAAAGCATAGAAGGAAATTTAATAGTCACAGCAGATCATGGAAATGCCGATATGATGATAGATCCAGTTACAAAAGAGCCCTTTACAGCCCATACAACAAATCCTGTACCATTTATTTTGATAACTCCTCAAGGTAAAAAATATAAACTTAAAGATGGTGGAGCACTGTGCGATATTTCCCCTACCCTTTTAGAACTTATGAAAATTGAAAAGCCCATTGAAATGACAGGTGAATCATTAATATTAAAACGTGGAACATAAAATGGAAATTTTTCGTATAAATTATTTACTATAAATTGGGAGGGGAAACCCATGGATTTTAATGAGGAAAAAGAATGGGCAATGTTTGTGCATTTAATTTCACTTGCGGGATTTATAATTCCCTTTGGAAACATTATAGGACCTGTCATTTTGTGGAGCATGAAAAAGGATTCTTCAAAGTTTGTAGATGAACATGGAAAGGAATCTGTAAATTTCCAGATTACAATTACAATTTTTGCATTTATATTTTTAATTCTCTCACTTTTTTGTATTGGGATCTTTCTACTCATTGCAGAAACCATCTTTATGCTTGTGTGTGTCATCTGGGCTTCAATAGAGGCAAACAATGGAAAGTATTTTAGATATCCCATTTCAATTAGATTTATAAAATAAAAATATTTTGGAGGATTTATGAAAAAACTTCTCTTAATTATTTCTTTAATTTCCCTTTTAAGTTTAACTGTTTTTTCAACAAAACTGCTACACTATCCAGATATTTCAAATGGCAAAGTCGTTTTTGTGTATGCAGGCAATTTGTGGATAGTATCTGAAAATGGTGGTATAGCAAGGCAACTTACCTACTCTCCTGGAGATGAACTTTTCCCAAGGTTTTCACCTGACGGAAAATATATTGCCTTTTCCGGATCCTTTGAGGGAAATTTTGACCTCTATTTAATTCCCACAGAAGGAGGAATTCCCAAGAGACTCACCTACCATCCGGATAGTGATAGATTGGTGGATTGGTATCCCGATGGAAAACACCTTTTGTTTCTTTCAAGGAGAAACAGCTGGAAAGAGAGATTTGCAAGATATTTTAAAATTTCGATAGATGGTGGTTTTCCGGAACTTTTACCTCTTCCAAAGGGAGGACTTGCCTCCTTTTCACCAGATGGAACTAAAATTGCATATAACAGGATTGACAGAGATTTTAGACACTGGAAAAGATACATGGGAGGAATGGCTCAGGATATCTCCATATACGATTTAAAAAACAACATATACAAAAAAATCACCCACTACAAAGGTACAGATCATTTTCCAATGTGGTACAAAAACAAAATATTTTTCTGTTCAGATAGGGATGGAAGGGAAAACATTTACTATTACAATTTAAAAAATGGGAAAATAAAGCAGGTAACCCACTTTAAAGAATATGATGTAACATGGCCTGCAATTGGTGGAAATAAAATAGTATTCGAAAATGGTGGAGATATATACCTCTTAAATTTGAAAAATTTAAAATACAAAAAATTAAACATCGTGGTAAATGACGAAGGAGTTTACAAAAGGCCCCATTTCGTTGATGGTAAAGATTTTATTGATGGAGCATCAATTTCCCCCCATGGAAAAAGGGTTGTGTTGACCTCAAGGGGAGAAATATTTTCCCTACCAGTTAAAAAGGGTGTTGTGAAAAATATCTCAAACTCTCAAGGAATTAGAGAAAGGGATGTAAAGTATTCTCCTAATGGTAAAAATCTTGCCTACTTTTCCGATAAAAGTGGAGAGTACAATTTATACATCTATGACAGAGAAAAAGATAGCATAAGGGAAGTAAAACTTCCTGAAAAGGCGTGGTATTTTAACTTAAAATGGTCTCCAGATTCAAAAAAAATAGCATTTTCCAATTCAAAAATGAATCTTTTCTATTTAAACTTAGAAGATGGAAAGATAACAAAAGTTGATAATTTTCCCTATAATCACAGCATAAGAGATTTCAACTGGTCCGGTGATTCAAATTATCTCACCTATTCAAAGGGTATGGAAAATGACTTATCTGCAGTATTTATATACTCCATCAAGGATGGAAAAATACATCAGATAACATCAGGGTTTTCACTGGATGTAAATCCTGCATTTGATAAAAAAGGAGATTATATATTCTTTATCTCCTATAGAAATTTTATGCCCCAGTTTAACACCTTTGACAATTCATTTATCTATAAAAATGGTATGAAGATATATGGAGTTGCCTTAAGAAATGATGTGAAATCAATTCTCATGCCTGAAAATGACGAGGTAAAGGTTAAAGAAGAAAAGAAAGATTCAAAAGAAAACAAGGATAAAGAGATTGTGAAAAAGGGTAAAGAGGCAGAAAAGAAAAAGGAAGACAAAAATAAAGAGAAGAAAAAGGATATAAAAATTGATTTTGAAGGAATTGGAGAAAGGCTTGTTGTACTGCCCATAAAACCTGGGACCTACCACAATTTGAATCCAATTAAAGGTGGAATTTTGTTTCTGGATGCGGAAAGTAAAAGTGTAAAATTCTACAACTATAAAAACAAAAAAGTTGAAACAGTAATAAGAGGCGTTGATGATTATGATGTATCCTACGATGGAAAATATTTACTCTATTCTGCAAAGCATGGAAAATTACTTGGAGTTATCAAAACTTCCCAGAGAAAACAAAAAGCAGGGAGTGGAAAAATTAACATCTCAGGTTTAAAGGTGTATGTCATTCCACAACTTGAATGGAAACAAATTTACAAAGAGGCGTGGAGACTTGAAAGAGACTTTTTCTATGTTCCAAATTACAATGGGGTTAACTGGAATGTGGTGTATGAAAAATATGCAAAACTATTACCCTTTGTGGCTCACAGATCCGATTTAAATTACCTAATTGGAGAAATGATAGGTGAACTTCACTGCAGTCACACCTATGTTTTTGGTGGTAGTAATAGATACTTCAAGGCGGAAAAGATAAATGTGGGACTTTTGGGAGTTGACTACGAAATTGAAAAGGGACTTTACAAAATAAAGAAAATTTATAGAGGTGAAATGTGGGATAAAAGAAGAATATCTCCTTTAAACATTCCGGGGCTTAAAGTTAAGGAAGGAGATTACATACTTGCTGTAAATGGACTCAAAATAAAGCCCTACGACAACATATTCAAATATTTCCAAAATACTGCAGGTAAGGAAATTGAACTTACAATAAATTCAAAACCCACCTTTGATGGCAGTTGGAAAATTATAGTAAAGCCAATTTCCAGTGAACTACAGTTAAGATACATTGAAAAGATAAGAGAAAACAGAAAAAAAGTTGAAAAAGCCACAAACGGAAAGGTTGGATATATTCATCTTCCAAGTACTGGAGTAGATGGGCTAAATGAACTTTACAGGGCATTTCTTGCACAACACAATAAAAAGGGTTTGATAATTGACGTGAGATACAACAATGGCGGAATGATACCTGACAGATTTATAGAACTTTTAAGCAGGAAAATTATAAACTACTGGGCAACTCAAAATACAAATGGATTTGAAACACCTTATCTCTATGCCCCAAAACACATGGTGTGTATTATAAATTCTTATGCGGGTTCAGGTGGAGATGCCTTCCCCTATTACTTCAGGAAGTTTAAACTGGGAAAACTTATAGGTACAAGGACATGGGGTGGACTTGTTGGAATTTCAAGAAACATAACCTTTACAGATGGAGGAATGGTTACAATCCCTGAATTTGGCATCTATACTCCTGATGGTAAATGGGTTGTGGAAAATGAGGGAGTTTCTCCAGACATTGAAATTGACAACAGACCCGATTTAGTGGTTAAGGGAAAAGATCCACAACTTGAAAAGGCAATTGAAGTTATTTTGAAGGAAATTAAAGGAGATAAATACCCTCAAAGTAAAAAGCCACCCCTTCCAATAAGAAAATAAATTAAATCCATCCTCTTTGGGGGAGAATCCTCTCCCCCAATCACCACCAATCCAAAGGTGCCAGGCAAAAAAGGAATTTTTAATTAAAATCATTTACTTGTTTTTTTTAATCTTATAAATTATTATAAAGCCTTTAAAATTCTTAAAAAGATTCGGAGGTTTCCATGCAAGAATTTAGAATTGAAGATGCCCATGAATTCGTTGGAAAAGAAGTGACAATCAAGGGATGGCTCTACAATAAAAGGTCAAGTGGAAAAATCAAATTCCTGCTTGTAAGAGATGGAAGTGGAATAATGCAGTGCGTAGTAGTAAAAAATAACATTTCTCCAGAGAAATTTGAACTTTCTGAAAAAATTGGCCTTGAAACAAGTTTAATGGTAAGGGGAAAGATAAAAGAAGAACCAAGAGCAATTGGCGGATATGAAATGGAAGTCATTGATTTTGATATATATCAACCTGTTTACGACTATCCCATATCCAAAAAAGAGCACGGAATAGAATTTTTAATGGAACACAGACACCTATGGATTAGATCCAGAAAACAACATGCAATTTTAAAAATAAGACATGAAATAATAAAGGCGTGTAGGGATTATTTCGATATGAATGGATATACCCTTGTGGATACCCCAATATTTACACCAAGTGCATGTGAGGGAACAACCACTCTATTTGAAACAAAATATTTTGATACATCTGCATATTTAACTCAGAGCGGACAGTTATACAATGAGGCAACTGCAGCAGCATTTGGGAAAGTTTATTGCTTTGGTCCAACATTCAGGGCAGAAAAGTCCAAAACGAGAAGACATTTAATGGAATTCTGGATGGTTGAACCTGAAATAGCCTGGGCCGATCTAAATGATGTTATGGATGTTGCAGAAGATTTTATTGTTTTTATTGTAAAAAGAGTTCTTGAAAATAGAAAAAGGGAACTTGAAGTGCTTGAAAGAGATATCTCAAAACTTGAAAAAATTGAAAAACCTTTTCCAAGGATAACCTATGGGGAAGCTGTGGAAATTTTAAAGAAAAAAGGTGTGGATTTCAAAGATGGAGACGATTTTGGTGGAGGAGATGAAACCGTTATTTCCGAATCCTTTGAAAAACCAGTGATGGTACACAGATATCCAATTGATATAAAGGCATTTTATATGCAGCCAGATCCAGAAGATGAAAATCTCGCACTCTGTGTGGATGTCCTTGCCCCCGAAGGATATGGAGAAATAATAGGTGGTGGACAGAGAATCGACGACTATGAATTACTTTTAAAGAAGATAAAAGAGCACAATCTACCCGTTGAAGCATTCAAGTGGTATCTTGACATAAGGAAATATGGCACATTTCCCCATGGAGGGTTTGGAATGGGAATTGAAAGATGTGTGGCGTGGATTTGTGGAATAAGACATGTAAGGGAAACAATAGCATTTCCAAGAACTCTCTATAGAATTTATCCATAATTTTTTGGGGGAAGAAAAATGAAAAAGTTTTTATTTTTTTCAATTTTTTTTGCAATTTTGTTTTCCTATTCAATATCTCAGATCCCCATGGGAAATGTTTCCTTTGGAGCAGATTTTGGATATTTCAACCAGGCGGTCATAACCCCGGATCACAAACTCGGTCTTGTCTCCGATTCTGATAATGACAGGGTAATTTTATTTGATCCAAGAAAATATACTGACAACATTATTGGATCAGTTGGCACAGGAGATTATCCAATGGGTATTTACTT
>JAMOQF010000155.1 GCA_027064125.1 Acidobacteriota bacterium | reverse complement strand
AACATCAGTGGTATTTCTCCCTTCCTGAAGATAACACCATCGGAAAATGTCCCCGTGGCACCTGCAGATTCTGTTCCTTCTTCACTCATTTTAAAAAATGTCTTGTGGATAATGTCATTGACAAAAATTTCTCCATGAGAAGCCATATTTGAAAAATTTGCAACTCCGCCACTAAAGGCTCTTTTCATTCCCATCTCCATCAGAGGTTCTGTGACAAAGTATCTTTTTTCCAATTTAATTTTCGGTAAAATTACTTTTACTTCCCTCATCTTCATGGAGTTTTTATACTCTATAAATCTTTCTAAATTTAAAACATCTTTAAAATCATAAAAATTCTTTTCTTTTGGCAGAAAAATCATCATTGAGACATCTTCTCCCAGATAGTCCATTTCAATCACCTGAAATTTTTCATCCTCACTATAATTAAAAACACTCTCCTGACTCATCATTTCAGCATCCACATCATTTCCAGATAACAACTTAAATTTCCCATCAAATGTCTTATCGGGGTTAAATTGCTCTTTCCACTTCCCTTTAAAATATATGGAGTTGGTGAGTACAAAAATTGTTCCCGATTTTAACATCCCCCTTGATAAAAGTTTCTTTATTTTCCCATTTGTCTTTTCCTTTACCCAGTTATTGATTGTCTTACGGGAATTTTCAATATCTTTTTCAAAATCTACATTAAACACCCCGCCTCTGTAAAAGGAATCTATTACTTTTAAATAATTTTCTTTAAACTTATAACCTCTCTGAAGCCATAAAGCATTGGCAATCAGTAGTTCATACGGTTTATCATTTTTAATCTCATTTAAAAAAGATTTAAAAAAAGCACGCATCTTTCTCATATCTTCAGGTAAACTTAAAACTTCTTTCATTTCTTCAAGAGTTTCTCCACCACTTCCCTCAGAAAGCATCAAAAGGGAACTATATATACTAAATGGGGAAAAGAATAGATTCTCATTACCTTCATCAAGTTTTTTAAATAAATCAAAAGAAAATTTATTTATACTATTCCCAAAATTTTCCTCATCTTCAATTTCAGTAATTTCAAGGGGAATATCCATTGGGTGCTCATGCCAGCCCATCTTTACACTTCCTGTTGACTTATCAATAAAATACTCTTCAGCCCCACCTGTCATATCGTTATTAGAAGGGTGAATAACCACTACCTCAAAATTATCTGGATGCTCTGTAACTATTAATTTTGAATCAGCATGTTTTCTTTTAAATTCTAAAAGAAACTTTCTATACCTTTCATTTTTTATATAACTTAAGGCTCTGTCAAATTCCATATCTAAAATTTGTGAATTCATGGCCAAAGTCCTCCTCTTATCTTTTTTACCATAGGTTTCACCCCAAAAAAGCAAAAAGACACATAGTATTAAAATCAAAAACTTTCTCATAAAATTTTTCTTTCAATTAATAAATTTCTACTCTATTATACAATTTTTAATTTAGAAAAACATTGAATTTATTTCTTTATTCCAGGAAAGAGTAAACCAACCTTTTCTTCATATTTCAGGTACTATTCTCCAAATTTCTTTTTCAAAATTT
>JAMOQF010000154.1 GCA_027064125.1 Acidobacteriota bacterium | reverse complement strand
TCTTTATGAAAAATTTTCCCCATCCAATTTTGTTAAAAACTTTAAAACTCCATGTCTTGTAATAACCGGGGAAAGAGATTACAGGGTTCCATATACACAAAGTCTTCAATTTTTCACCGATTTGAGGAAAATGGATGTTCCGGCAAGACTCATAATATTTAAAAATGATGGACACTGGCCCAACTGGGTAAAATCCATGGTGTTATACTACGATGCACACCTTGACTGGTTTCACAAATATTTAGGTGGAGGAAAACCACCATATGATGTAAAAAAACTTGTTAGAAATTTAGTTTTTCAAAAGGAGAAATAAAATGAGTCAGGTGGTTGAAAATTACAAAAAAGTACTTAAAAGAATTGAAGAGGCGGCAAATAGAAGTGGTAGAAACAAGGAAGAAATTAAACTTGTTGCCGTTGCAAAAACCTTCCCACCAGAGGTGGTAAGGGAACTTTCAATTTTTGAGGATGTGATTATTGGAGAAAATAGAGTGCAGGAAGCCATTTCAAAAAAAGAGGCACTTTCAGACCTAAATTTCAAATGGCACATGATAGGTCACCTCCAGAGTAATAAAGCAAAAAAGGCTGTGGAAACCTTTGACATGATACATTCCGTTCACTCTAAAAAACTCTTGAGAAAACTTGAAACACAGGCAGAAAAGATAAACAAAAAGATGGATGTACTAATAGAGATAAATATAGGTAGGGAAGAAAATAAAAGTGGACTAATGGTTGAAGAGGTGGACGAGATTTTAAATGAAGCAATAAACTTAAAATTTATATCAGTAAAGGGGTTCATGTGCATCCCACCCTTTGCAGAAAGGGCTGAGGACTCAAGAAAATATTTCAGAAAAATGAAGGAACTTTTGACTGAAAAAAGTAAAAAATATCCCCAATTAAACCTAATCCACCTCTCAATGGGAATGACCATGGATTTTGAAGTGGCCATTGAAGAAGGAGCAACATATGTGAGGGTTGGAACCGCCATATTTGGATTCAGGGAGGAAGTCTGTCGTGTACGCTACAACCTCTAAAGATGGTCAAATTCTTCTAAAAATAAAGGTTCAGCCAAACAGTTCTAAAAATGGCATCGAAAAGGTGGAAAATGGACTTTTAAAAATAAAACTCACATCTCCACCCATTGAGGGGAGAGCAAACAAAGATCTCATAAAATTTCTTTCAAAACTTTTTTCGATCCCCAAAATGAATTTTGAAATAATACAGGGGGAAAAAAGCAGGATAAAAACAGTTAAAATCAGTGGAATTTCTCTTGAAAACCTGATTAAAAAGGTGGATGGGGAATTAAAATAATCCCCATCCCTTAACCATTTAGAAGATTACTTTTTCTTTGGCATCCTTGGTTTTTTAAAAAATATTTTGGGTGGATTTTTCCCCTTAAAAGAATTGCCAACCTGTATATCTTTTATATTCTCATCATATATCACAGCACCATATTTTGCATATAATTTGTTCCTTTCCTTCTCAATCCTTTTCTGTCTCAATTGATTTAAATACCTATTTTTCACAACACTCTTTACCATATCAAAGGGTTTAACCTTAGATGGAGTCTTGGATATCAACTTAATAATG
>JAMOQF010000153.1 GCA_027064125.1 Acidobacteriota bacterium | reverse complement strand
TTTTTAATCCATTTTCAGGTCTGTCCCTATCCCATATTTGATCTCTTGCCTGACACAAATTTAATATTTAAAATTTTTACCTGAATTTTTCTCTATCCATAGTGGCCTTCTAAATGTTTTTGGCTTCTCTTAAATAAAACCCCCATCCAGAATTTATATAGAATGGAAAAAAATTTATTTAATCGCTGCCTTTGACCTAAAAAGATGGATTTTTGTCAGTTTCTGGTTCTCTTTTTATTTGCCTTTTCAGATGCACTAAAAACCGATGAAAGAAAAAGAAAGGCTTATTTAAATTGCTAATTGACTTAGTTTTTGCAAATTTTCTTTTTTCTTCCCTGACATGCTTTCTCAAGTAGTTCCTTTAAATTACATAAAACACAGGTAAAGGGTAATTTTTTAAAACCCTTTATTTTAGCGCACTTACGGGGCTTTTTATAGAATAACCATGAATCTGGGGGAATAATTATTCCTTGACTATAAAAGTTGTTTCCCTTAAATTTAAAAATGTTGTAATTTTTTTTCTGTTTACCTAAAAAGTCTTTGGAGGAAAATATGTCTATAGAGGATAAACTAAATGAACTAAAGGAAAAGGAAAAACTTGCTGAACTGGGTGGTGGAAAAGAGAGAATAGAAAAACAGCACAAAGCGGGAAAATTAACCGCCAGAGAAAGAATTAACATCCTTTTTGATGAAGGGTCATTTATAGAATTTGATAAATTTGTTCTAAATAGAAATAGAGACTTTGGAATGGACAAAAACAGGGTATATGGAGATGGAGTTGTCACAGGTTATGGGAAAATAAATGGCAGAATTGTGTATGCCTTTTCTCAGGATTTCACCGTATTTGGTGGATCCCTCTCAGGTGCCCACGCAAGGAAAATCTGTAAGATAATGGATCTCGCAGCTAAGAATGGTTGCCCGGTAATAGGTCTCAATGATTCAGGAGGGGCAAGAATACAGGAGGGAGTTGAAAGTTTAGGAGGATATGCTGATATATTTCTCAGAAACACCCTCTATTCAGGTGTTGTTCCCCAGATATCAGTTATAATGGGACCAAATGCAGGAGGGGCAGTTTACTCCCCGGCAATAACAGACTTTATCTTCATGGTAAACAAAACAAGTTATATGTTTGTAACAGGCCCAGATGTGATAAAAACTGTTACCCATGAAATTATAACCAAAGAGGAATTGGGAGGGGCATCCACCCATACAAAAAAAAGTGGCGTTGCCCACTTTGCCTTTGATACGGAAGAAGAAACCCTCATAATGGTTAGAGAACTTTTGTCATTTTTGCCTTCAAATAATATGGAAGATCCTCCATTTAAACCAACAGATGATCCAATTGACAGAATTGATGAAGATTTGAGATACATTGTCCCTGAAGAATCAAATAAGCCTTATAATATAAAAGATATAATCCATAAAATTGTGGATGACGGATATTTTTTTGAGGTGCATGCTGACTATGCCCAGAATATTGTTGTGGGATTTGCAAGACTTGGGGGAAATGTGGTGGGAATTGTTGCCAATCAGCCTGAAATTTTAGCAGGTTGCCTTGACATTCACAGTTCAAAAAAAGCGGCAAGGTTTGTGAGATTTTGCGATGCCTTCAATATTCCACTCTTAACTTTTGTGGATGTACCGGGATTTCTGCCGGGCTCCGATCAGGAACTTGGAGGAATAATAAAAGAGGGAGCAAAACTACTATTTGCCTTTGCAGAGGCAACTGTTCCAAAGGTAACAGTAATTACAAGAAAGGCTTATGGAGGAGCCTATGATGTTATGAGTTCAAAACACCTGAGGGCAGATGTTAATCTTGCCTTTCCAACAGCAGAAATAGCAGTTATGGGACCTGATGGTGCAGTAAACATAATTTTCAGAAAGGAACTTGCAAAAAGTGAAAATCCAGATGAATTTAAAAAAGAACTTGTGGCAGATTATAAAAAGAAATTTGCAAATCCATTTAAAGCGGCTGAACTTGGATATATTGATGAGATAATTGACCCAGCATATCTAAGACCTAAGGTGATAAGCCATTTTGAATCTCTTAAGAATAAAAAAGAATCACTGCCTGCTAAAAAACATGGAAATATACCACTTTAGGAAGGAAAAATGTTTAAAAAGGTTTTAATAGCAAATAGAGGAGAAATAGCATTAAGAATTATGAGAGCCGCAAAGGAATTGAAAATTCCTGTGGCAACAATTTATTCTGATGCCGATGAAGAAGCCCTTCACGTAATCTTATCACCAGAAAGTTATAACATAGGAGGCACCACACCTGCAGAAAGTTATCTAAATATAGAAAAAATAATAGAAACTGCAAAAAAAGCAGGGGCTGATGCAATTCATCCGGGCTACGGATTTTTATCTGAAAATGGAAAATTTGCAAAGGCGTGCGAAGAAAATGGGATAACCTTTATAGGTCCATCCCCAGAAAGTATGGAAGTTATGGGGGATAAATTACGTTCAAGGGAAATTGCAAAAAGGGCAGGAGTGCCAATAATTCCTGGAACTGAAAAGCCAATATCTTCTTTAAAAGAAGCAAAAGAAATGGCAAAGAAGATAGGCTATCCAATAATGCTCAAGGCCTCTGCTGGTGGCGGTGGTAGGGGAATGAGACTGGTTTTCAAAGAAGAGGATCTCAAGTCAAGTTTTGAATCAGCAAAAAGAGAGGCAGGAGGAGCCTTTGGCGATGATAGAATTTACATTGAAAAATACCTTGAAGAACCACACCACATTGAAATACAAATAGTTGCAGATAAACATGGAAATACCTTCCACCTATTTGAAAGGGAATGTTCCGTTCAGAGAAGACATCAAAAGGTCATAGAGGAAAGTCCTTCTCCTTTTATAGATGACAGATTGAGGCTTGAAATAGCCACAAATGGGATAAAAATTGCAAAAGAAGTTGGATATTTCAACGCTGGAACTGTGGAGTTTTTAGTTGATAAATACAAAAACTTTTATTTCCTCGAAATGAATACCAGACTTCAGGTGGAACATCCTGTAACCGAACTTGTAACCGGTAAAGATATAGTAAAGGCGCAATTTAAAATAGCAGCCGGGGAGAAACTTGACTGGAAGCAAAGTGAGATAAAACAAAATGGTCATGCCATTGAGGCAAGAATTTATGCAGAAGATGTTTTAAATAATTTCAATCCCTCACCCGGGAAAATAATTGGACTTATCAATCCATCAAATCCGGGAACAAGAATTGATACTGGTGTATATCAGGGATTTACCATCCCAATTTACTATGATTCCATGATAGCAAAACTTCTCTCATATGGGAAAACAAGGGAAGAAGCCATTGAAAGAATGCTTGTGGCCTTAAATGAATATAGGCTTGCTGGCGTAAAAAACAACATAGTTTTTCACCAGGTTGTAATTAACTCAGAGATTTTTAGAAAAGGTATATATGACACGAATTTTTTGAATAATTATGACTATAAATCTGAAATTGAAAAGATAAGAGAAAAAAATTTAAAAAACATCATCCTATCAGGAGCATTAATATATAAAAATATGGAAAAGAAAATCTCATTTGAAGAAAAAAATAGAAAAAGTGGCTCCACATGGAAAATTTCCGGGAAAATTGAATCCATTTATAAAAATAGTTTTAGACTTCTCTATTAGGAGGAAAGATGAAATATGAAATTGAAATAGATGGTGAAAACTTTGAAATAGACCTTACTGAAAGAGATGGAAAATTTATTTACCAATTTCCAGATGGAGAAAGGGGAGAAATTTCTCTAAAGGAACTAAATAAGGGAGAATTCTTCCTAAAAAGGGGAAGCAAAAATTACCACTTTTATTCCGCAAAAAAAGGAAATGGTGGAGAAATAGTAATTTCCCATGGAAATTGCACCTATGAAATAAAGGTAAGCGATTACAGAAGCAAAATTTTAAAAAAGATCTCAGGTGTTGAAGAAAATGTAAACAAAGTGCTTGCTCCCATGCCGGGAAAAATCGTAAGTGTAAATATATCAGAAGGAGAGGAGGTAGAAAAAAATTCTGTACTCCTTGTAATGGAAGCCATGAAAATGGAAAATTTAATAAAAAGTCCAAGAAGTGGAAAAATTAAAAAAGTTTACGTAAAAGGTGGTGACTCTGTAGAAGCAAAGGCAATTTTGGTGGAATTTTTCGAGGAATAGATAATTGATAATCTCAATTGAAGGAAATTCTCAAAAGAACATTAAAAAGGCAGCATTTAAAATTTCCTCACTTTTGAACCTTCCGATAATACCCCATGTGGATAAATCCCTTTTAAAAAAAAGATACAACTTCAAAGGGGAAGATATCCTTTTTCACATCACTTTACTCCTTGAAAAATTCAAAAGGATAGAAGATGCCGCACAATATGAAAAAGGAGCCATTGTACTTTTTTCTGTTTATAGAGATCTCCATGAAATATATGAAAAAAATTCAGAAGAGGAGATAGATATTTTCAACTTCTATTTTTTCTCATTTTTAGAAAAATTTCCCAGAATTGACTTCCAAATCTTAATAACCAATAAAAATTCAAAATTATCAGATTTTTTTAATAGGGTATCCAGAAAGGAAAATCTAAAACTTATTATTTTAGAAGAAGATTTAGTTTTAAAGGATGAACTAAATTATAAAAATGTGGTAAAATCTATCTTTGAAGTCTAAGTTTCTGGATTTAAAAATGAAAATTATAAAAGACATTGAAGAAGTAATTGCCATTAGAAAAAGTATTAAAGATAAGAGTGTTGGGCTTATTCACCTTTCAGGGAATTTACATCCCGGTAGCATACAGGTGGTAAAAAAACTCTGTGCCATGTGTAGTGTTAGATTTGCCACCATTTTTTTAAACCCCTTCATC
The DNA here is from genome assembly GCA_027064125.1 of Acidobacteriota bacterium. Lineage (GTDB taxonomy): Bacteria > Acidobacteriota > JAAYUB01 > JAAYUB01 > JAMOQF01 > JAMOQF01. The sequence continues at coordinate 3,799 of JAMOQF010000153.1, read as the reverse complement.
GAAAACTTTGAAGAGATTAAAAATGTATGTGATAACTGTCAGGAAAATGATTTTTCAACCCTTGAAGGAGAAAATATAGATTATCTCTTTTGTCCAGATGTAAAGGATATTTTCCCTGAAAATCAACTTACAGAAGTTCGTCCAGAAAAAATAATAGAAAAGTTTAGAGAGTATAAATCTGAAAAATATATAATCTCGATGGCAACGCTTTTTTTTAAACTCCTCAATCTGATTCAACCCGACTTCATATTTGTGGGACAAAAAAATTTTCTGGATCTTTTTATACTAAAACAAATTGTAAAAGACTTTGATATGGACTTAAATGTGGTGATATCTCCAACCTTAAGGAATGAGGATGGGATACCATATTCAAGCAATCTACAGAATTTAACCGAAGAGGAAAAGAAAATAGCAAGCGATATATATAAGGTTTTCTCAGAGATTAGAAGTAAAATTGCAGAAGGGGAAAATTCCGCTTCAAGTTTAATAAAAATTGTAAAGGAAAAATTAAACAATCTGGAGAATTTTCACCTTAAAAATGCAGAAATACTGAATATGAAAAATTTTTCTGAAATAGAAAAAATAGAAGGAGAATCTGTTCTCGTAATCTTAGGGGAAATTGATGGCAAGAAATATTCAGATGCAATCTTTCTCAAGAGTAAAATTTAGCATATCTTTTCTAATACTTCTGTCCTTAAATCTTTTTGGTAATGGATATAAAAAAATAGAAAAACTCTACTCTCAATTAAAGGGATTTAAAACACTTGTGGTATATGATCTTTCAAGAAACAAACTTCTAATAAGCAAAAATTCCAAAAACCTCTTTAAACCAGCATCAATATTAAAAGTAATAACTGCCTATTCATATTTAAAAACTTTTTCACCAGAAAAAAAATTTCACACAAGGGTATACCTTGATTCACTACCAGACAAAAATGGTATAGTGAAGGGAAGCATCTACATTTTCGGAGATGGCGATCCATCTCTCTCCTATAGATTTTTTGACAATGACAGAGAAAAGCCAATGGAATATTTTGTGGACGAAATACTAAAAAATTTCAATATAAAAGGAATAACCGGAAATATAGTTGTAGATGACAGTAAATATTTATACAAACCTTATGGCCCTTCCTGGAGCTGGGAAGTGTTTCAGTGGGCATATGGAGTTAAGGTTTCTGCCATTTCCTTAAATGACAATACCTTCAATGTAAAATTAATTCCCACGAAAAATGGGAAAAGAATTGAAATAGAAACAACTCCAAAATTTATGGAGAAAGAAATTATAAACAACTGCATTTCCAGAAAAAATGCGGTAATAAAAGACCTCGTTGCCTTTAAACCCTTTGATAGCGATAAAATCTTCTTAGGGGGATTTTTACCCCTTAAACTTCCCAACTGGAATTTGAAAATAGCCATGACAGACCCAGCCTTATTTTTTGGGAAGACTCTTAAAGAAGAACTAAAAAAAAGGGGGATAAAGGTAAATGGAAAAGTTAAAGTAATCCATAGGTATCACTACCTGAAATTTAAGAAGTTAAGTTACCGCGATAAGGTGATGATTAAAATTTCTGGAAAATATGTAAAAGAAGTCATAAAAAAAATGCTAAAAAAAAGCATAAATTTATATGCCGAATTACTTCTAAGAGATATGGGCTCACTGTCGCCATTTAACAAAAATAGAGATGAAAGAAAATTGGGGTTGGAAAGGGAATATAAGGTATTATTCCCCATTCTTAAAAAGGATAAAAATGCCTTGATAGTTGACGGTTCAGGGCTTTCCCAGAGAAATTTGATAACTCCACTGGCTCTTATCAAGGTTTTGAAAAAAATTTACAGGTGGAAATACTTTGGAAAATTTTTAAAATTTCTGCCAATATCGGGAATAGATGGCACACTGAAAAACAGATTAAAGGGAAAATATAGAGGCAGAATTTTCGCTAAAACCGGGCAGATTGAAGAAGTGGTATCCAGATTGGGCTATATAAAGACCTTTTCCGGAAAGTATCTTGCCTTTGTCTTGATAACAAACAATGATCCAAATTATAAATTGCACACTAAGGATATTTTTGATAAAATTTGTAAAGTTTTATGTAAATTTTAAAAATATTGAGAGGAGTTTTGTATGGGAGATGAACTTTTTTCAGAAAGAGTAAAAGTTGGAAAAAGGACATATTTTTTTGATGTAAAGGAAAACATAAGAGGAGAAAAATACCTCTTTATAACAGAATCCAAAAAGGGAGAAGATGGAAACTTCATAAGAAATAGGATACTCATTTTTAATGAAGATATGGAAAAATTCTTAGAGGGATTTAACAAAGCCATAGATTTTATGAAGGAATGAAGTCTCCCCGGAGATGAAGAAAAATAATACATAGCCTAATTTGATAAACTTTTAAAGTTAAAGGTGTACCTTCTCCCTGTTTAAAACTTGATACTTCAGTGGAAAGGAACTAAAATCAAGTCTGGTTCCATTTCCACTTCCTCTCCTGAATGCCACCTAAAAGTTTATAATGGGATAAGAAGTTTTGCTTAAGATGGTTTACTTTGCCAAAAGATTGTTAACTCGCCTGAATTTAGTTTCTTCTCTTACCTGCCTATCCTGAAGCCCCTTGAAGGTTTATAGAAAAGAGAAGGGATTTTACTTAATTGTTGGATTTTACCAAAAGATTTATTTTTGCCAGAATTTGATCTGTTTTTTATTTGTCTCCCCAAAAACCGTCTAAAGATTTATGAAAACAAATGGTAAAAATATGATGAGGATTGTGTGGTGGAAATTTCAAGGACACCTTTAATTTTGATCTTTCCTTGCACCTTTTCTAATTTTCGCTGTGAAATTTGAAGAAGAAGTTAGTGAAGAAATATTTTCTCTATTACAATCTTTCAGACTCAAAATTTATGGTATATGTCTACTATTAAAAACATTAAAAATTTTCCACTAAATTTCTTAACATTATAGAAAACATCTTAACTTTTAATACAACTTACAATAATATTTTACTGCAACCAAATCCAAAATATATTTCAGCATAAATCATTATAACTGATCAGTTTTAAAAATTATCTCTATAATTTCTAAAACCTTGAAAAACTCTTCACATACGTTTTAACTACCACCCACTTACCCTCTTTAAACTTTATAACTGCAGTAATATAATATGTAAAAAGATCATGTTTCGTATTTAACATACTTTTGAGTACATATTTCCTGCCTTTCTTTTCAATCTCTCTGATATCAACAAATAGATATGGCTTAACATGTATAAAATAGTTAAATCCATACCAGCGCCAATGCAGTTTATCCTTATTTTCCTTATACCACCTACTCTTTTCTTCAGCCATTTTCTGGAGCAATTTATCAAATGATTTCACATGAAGAATCTTAAATCCATCTATCCTCTCAGGTAAAATCAACCTATACCTTTCACTTTTTACCACCAATACTATTTTCCTCTCATCAATTAACTTTCCTATTTTTTCAGGTATTTTCCTTATTTCTCTCAATTCACTGTTAAACCTCTTTATCTCCTCTATTTTATTTCTGGATAAATTACTGACATTTAATGGGATATCCGGTGGAGGAGGCACCACAAATGGAAAGATGGGGATATAATCCTTATCATGTGGCTTTTTAGGATCCACCCATTTTTTTTGCTCCAAATTTTTCAATGCACATTTAAGAAATGCCACTGCTATCTTATTTAATTCCTTCTCCCTACCAACACCTCCGTTTAATTCATTCGAAAGAAGAAATCCAATATATGAAAAAATAATTAGTAAAAATGAAAAAAGAAACTTTTTT